>DASPHQ010000115.1:0-3178 GCA_035629595.1 Urbifossiella sp.
CCGGCAGCGAATTTCGCCCACCGAGCTTTTGAATCGCTGGATCGTGCCGCTGGAAAACCGCTACGACTTCCTGTCGCTCGCCACTGGAAAGAAGATCCAGGTTCCGTTCGAGCAGCTCATCATCTTCAGCACCAACCTCGACCCGAAGGACCTGGTGGACGACGCCTTCCTGCGCCGCATCCGGCACAAGGTGGGCGTGCTGGCCCCGACGCGGGACGTGTACGAGCGGATCTTCGCGGGGAACTGCAAGCGGCTCGGGCTGAACTACTCGGCCGAGGCGGTGGACTACCTGTACGAGCGCTACTACAACCGCGGCCGCGTCACCCGGGCGAGCGACTGCCGCGACCTGCTGGAGATCGTGCAGTCGATCTGCCGCTACCGGCGGCAGCCGGTGCACCTCACCCGCGACCTGATGGCCGAGGCGTCGGCCAGCTTCATCGCCGAGTTCCAGTGACTCCGCCGCTTGCGGCGTTGCACCCCGTTGCAACGCCGCAAGCGGCGTGGGTTGCGCAGTCCGGGGTTTTCTGTCGAGTTGACCGGCCGTGCCGGTCGAAACAGTTAGCACGACGGTACCATTTCGTGCGCGGGGGGCGGGCCATGGACGGCCGACGGCTGCGGCTTTTCATCGTGGGCGGACTGCTGGCCGGCGGCGTCGGCTGCTCCCGCAACACCAACCCACCCGGCTTCGTTCCCACGAACCCCCAAGAGCAGGCGAAGCTGTTCGGCGGCGGTAAGCAGCCGATGGCCGCGGCGACGCCCGGCATGGGGCCGACCGGCGGCGGCATGCCGATCGAGGTCGCCCAGCCGCGGAAGGCGGGTCAGAAGCTCGGGCCGGACGCCGAGACGGCGTTCGCCGACACGCACGCGCAGGTGGCGCTCGGCGAGCCGGCGCCGGCGAACAAGGACGAGCTGCTGGACCTGGCCCGGCACCGCTACGAGCGGGCGCTGAAGCAGGACCCGAAGCACCAGGGCGCCCTCCTCGGGCTGGCCCGGATGCACGTCCGCGTCGGCGAGCGCGACAAGACGGCGGCGGCGTTCAAGCGGTACGTGGACGCCTACCCGAAGGACGCGGCCGTGCAGCACGAGGCGGCGATGGCGTGCGCCCGCTTCCAGGACTGGGCCGGGGCGTGCGCCTGGTGCGACGCGGCGCTGCGACTCGACCCCGAGAACCGGTCGGTGCAGAAGACGCGCGGGTTCTGCCTGGCGCGGGCCGGGCGGTGGGACGAGGCGTTCGCCGGGATGTGCAAGGTGATGCCGGAGGCGCAGGCCCGGTACAACATCGCCGCGGTGCTCCTCCACGCGAACCAGCCGGAGGCGAGCCGGCAGCAGCTTCAGCTGGCCCTCCGCGCCGACCCGCAGCACGCCAACGCCCTCGACATGATCGCCGAGCTCGAGCACACGCACCCGACGACCCCCGCCGTCAACCCGGGGAACGCGATCCAGACCGTCGGCGGCGTGGCACCTTAATCACCCCGCCGCTTGCGGCGTTGCACGTGCAACGCCGCGAGCGGCGGCGGCTCGCGCGCGAAAGTTCTTGCGACCTTGCCCTTCCGCGGCTACACTTCTCATTACCCGCCTGTTCGCCTCCCCTCCCGGAGCCCGGTCATGCTCGTCGTTCCCGGCCCTGCGTCCGCCGACACGTGCGACGGCGTCACCCGCCGCGACCTCCTCCGCGTCGGCGGCTCCGGCGTCCTCGGCCTCACCCTCGGCCAGATGTTCGGGCTGCAGTCCGCGGCCGCGAACCCGACGCCCGCCGGCGGCCCCGGGTTCGGCAAGGCCAAGAGCGTCATCTTCATCTACCTCCAGGGCGGCCCCAGCCACCTCGACCTGTGGGACCCCAAGGACAACGTCCCCGACAAGGTGAAGAGCATCTTCCGGCCGATCAGCACGAAGGTGCCCGGCACGCAGGTCACCGAGCTGCTGCCGAAGATCGCCAACGTCCTCGACAAGACGACGCTGATGCGCGCCGTCAGCTACACGCCGGTGGGGCTGTTCAACCACACGGCGGCGATCTACCAGATGCACACCGGCTACACGACGGACAAGGTGAGCCCGTCGGGCCAGCTGGAGCCCCCGAGCCCGAAGGACTTCCCGACGTTCGGCTCGAACGTCATCAAGTTCAAGCCGCCGACCGTGCCCATGCTCCCCTTTGTTATGATGCCCAGGCCGCTGCAGGAGAGCAACGTGGTTGGGAAGGGCGGGTCGGCCGGGTTCCTGGGTAAGGCGTACGACCCGTACCTGCTCTACCCGCCCGGCGACGACATGGACCTGGCGAAGATGGAGCGCGTCCGCACCGACGACCTGCGGCTGCGCGAGGAGACGAGCAGCACCCGCATGGAGCGCCGCGCGACGCTGCGCGAGACGATCGCCCGCGGCATGCCGGACGTGGAGGCGGCGGTGGCCCGGCACGACCTGGACGAGTACTACGGCCAGGCGCTGGGCCTGGTGGTGAGCGGCCGGGCGCGGCGGGCGTTCGACCTGAGCGCCGAGCCGCCGCAGGTGCGCGAGCGCTACGGCAAGAACACGTTCGGCCAGTGCTGCCTCCTGGCGCGCCGGCTGGTCGAGGCCGGGACGCGGGTGGTGGAGGTGATCTGGCCGAAGGTGGCGAACTCGGACAACCACTCGTGGGACGTGCACACCGGCCTGAGCACGCGGATGAAGACCCAGTCGGCCCCGATGCTCGACGCCGGCGTCTCGGCGCTGATCGAGGACCTGGACCAGCGCGGGCTGCTGAGTGAGACGCTGGTTGTGGCGGTGGGCGAGTTCGGGCGGAGCCCGCAGCGCGGCGTCAGCACGAGCGGCAACCAGAACTCGGACGACGGCCGCGACCACTGGCCGTACTGCTACACCGGCATCGCGGCCGGTGCGGGCGTGCGGCGCGGGTTGGTGTACGGCCGCTCCGACGCGACGGGCTCGGCACCGCTGGAAGGCGCGATCCACCCGACCGACCTGCTGGCGACGATCTACCACAGCCTGGGGATCAAGCCGGACACGATCGTGTACAACCACCTGAACCAGCCGCGTGAGTTGGTGAAGGGCGAGATCGTCAGCGGCATCCTGAGCTGACGGGCGGAGTTCAAGCGCTGGCGAGCCGAACGCCGTCAGGCGTCGGGTGAGGCGCCTCACCCGACGCCTGACGGCGTTCGGCTCGCCAGCGCTTGAACTCCGCCCGTCAGCT
>DASPHQ010000116.1:0-2523 GCA_035629595.1 Urbifossiella sp.
CGATCTGGGCGTAGGCGGCCGTGTGTGACTTGTTGAACCCGTACCCCCCGAACTTCACGATCAGGTCGAAGATCTCCGCGCCCTTCTCCTCGCTCAGGCCGTTGGCCACGCAGCCCCGCACGAAGTCGGCCTTCCGGGCGTCGATGATGTCGTGCTTCTTCTTCGAGATGGCCTTGATGCACGCGTACGCCTGCGCCAGCTCGATGCCGCCGAGCTTGTTCAGGATGCGCATCACCTGCTCCTGGTACACCATGACCCCGTGGGTCTCGACCAGGATCGGCTCGGTGATCGGGTGCGGGTACGCCGGCTTGCGGCGGCCGTGCTTGCACTCGATGTACTCGTCCACCATCCCGCCCTCGAGCGGGCCGGGGCGGTACAGCGCCAGCACCGCGATCAGGTCGCGGATGTTGTCCGGCTTCATCCGCTTCAACAACTCCCGAATTCCCTCCGACTCCAGCTGGAACACCCCCTTCGCGTCGCCGCGCTGCAGCAGCGCGTACGTCGCCTTGTCGTCCAGCGGGAACGTCATCGGGTCGACGTCGAGGCCGCGCGTCCGCTTGATCAGCTTCACGCAGTTGTCCAGCACCGTCAGGTTGCGCAGGCCCAGGAAGTCCATCTTCAGCATCCCGACCTTCTCGAGGATGCCCATCTCCCACTGCGTCGTCATCGTGACGTCGGAGTTCTCGCTCCCGTCGGCCCCCTTCTTCGGCGGCCGCTGCACCGGCACGTAGTCGGTGATCGGCCCGTTGGCGATCACCACCCCGGCGGCGTGCGTGCCGACGTTGCGGTTCGTCCCCTCCAGCTTCCGGGCGATGTCCACCAGCGTCCGCACCTGCGGGTCCTGCTCGTACTCCCGGCGGAAGTCCGGCGACGCCATCGCCTCGTCCAGATCCCCGGAGATGGCCCCCTTCATCGGCACCAGCTTGCACAGCGCGTTCACCCGCTCCAGCGGCACGTCGAGCACCCGGCCCACGTCCTTCAGCGCCGCCTTCGCCGCCAGCGTGCCGAACGTGCCGATCTGCGCCACGCTCTCGGCGCCGTACTTCCGCTTCACGTAGTCGATGACCAGGCCGCGGCGGTCCTGGCAGAAGTCGATGTCGATGTCAGGCGCCTCGCTCCGGTTCGGGTCGAGGAAGCGCTCGAACAGCAGGTCGTACTCCAGCGGGCAGACGTGGCTGAGGTACAGCACGTACGACACGATCGCCCCGCACCCGGAGCCGCGGGCCGTACTCGGGATGCCCTCCGCGCGCGCGAACCGGACGAAGTCCCACACGACGAGGAAGTAGCTGGCGAAGCCCATCTTGTTGATGGTGTTCAGCTCGTGGTCGAGCCGCGCCGTCACCGCGTCCGACGGGTTGTCGCCGTAGCGCTCCTTCACGCCCGCCTCGCACAGCTGGCGCAGGTACTCCTCGGGCGTCAGGTTCGGCGGCGGCTGGAACACCGGGAAGTGGCGCTTCTTGAAGTCGAGTTGAATGTCCACGCCGTCGGCGATTTCCTGGCTGCGGGCGACGGCGTCCTCGAACCCGGGGAACAGCTGGTACATGTCGTCCGGGGAGCGGACGTAGTACGGGTTCGGCATCCGCTCTTCGGGGTACTTGCGCTTCCGCGGGTCGCGCTTCTGGCCGGTGTTGATGCAGAACAGCACGTCGTGCGCCTCGGCGTCGGTGGCGCACAGGTAGTGGGCGTCGGCGGTGGCGACGAGCGGCACGCCGAGCTTGTTGGCGATGTCGGCCGCGACCGGCGTGCACTGGTCCTGCAGGCCGATGCCGTTGTTCTGGATCTCGACGTAAAAGTCCTTGCCGAACAGCTTGGCGAAGTACGCCGCGAGCGCCTTCGCCTCCTTCGGCTTGTCGGCGAGGATGTACTGGTTGAACTCGCCGGCCAGGCAGCCGCTGAGGCAAATGAGCCCTTCCTTGTGCGCTTCGAGAATCTCGCGGTCGATGCGCGGGTGGTAGTAGAAGCCTTCGAGGAAGGCGATGCTGGACAGCTTGATGAGGTTGCGGAAGCCGCGCTCGTTCTTCGCCAGCAGGGTGAGGTGGCTGTAGGCGTCGCCCTGGCGGGCGGCCTTCTTCTCGGTACGGGCGCCGGGGGCGAGGTAGGCCTCGTAGCCGATGACGGGGTTGATCCCCTTGGCGCGGCAGGCGGTGTAGAACTCGACGGCGCCGTAGAGGTTGCCGTGGTCGGTGACGGCGAGGGCGGTCATGCCGAGGTTGGCGGTCTGTTCGACGAGGGCGGGGATGCGGTTGAACCCGTCGAGGAGGCTGTAGTGGGTGTGGAGGTGGAGGTGGGCGAACTTGCGGTCGGCCATCGGGACGGCACTCGGCGGTGAACGGGCGTGCGCGAGGTGGCATGATAGCCGCTCGCGGCGCGGCGCGGAAGGCGAAGTGCGGGCGCGGCGTGGGGCCGGCTTCCAGCCGGCCGGCTCGGGGCTTCGGCTCGGGCTCGGTAGCCGCGGGCTTCAGCCCGCGCCCACTTACGATGTCGGCCAGGGAGCGACGCGAATCGATCACCACAGCTCACGCT
>DASPHQ010000117.1:0-6807 GCA_035629595.1 Urbifossiella sp.
CCACCCCCTTGCACCCGGCGGCGGATCGGTCAGACCGCGGGAGGCTCGGTTGTCGGGTCGGCACCGGGTGGGCGGGTGGCCTGAGACCGCGCCCGACAGCCGAAGTGCATCATCGCCCCGAGCGGGGCGCAAAGGACGACACAGACGATTTCGCCATTCAGAGATTTGACATGGGGCGGGTAGCGGACCAGCCCGACCGCGACACAGACGCCGTGGATGACCACCGCCAATACCCCGCACGCGGCCCCGAACAGGCATGCGGTCACCAGTGCGTAGGCCAGTCGGACGACGTGCATCTGCGCGGCCCCGTCCCCGTTCGGACAGCAGCCGATTTTAGCACGGGTTGACCGGTCGAGTCGCTTTCAAAGCGTATCAGAGCCCGATCCGTCGCAAAGTTCTTGACTAGTGAACATCCGTATCTTATGCTCCCAGTTGAGGTGCCCGGGGTGGTCCCGCCCGGCGCTCGCCGAGGCCCGGAACCCGGCAGCGACCCGGAACGGCAAACACGCCCGGCCCGTGAGTCCCCAGCGCGTGCCGCGCGGTTAATCCCCCGTTCACCGGGGTGTCGGGGGCGGTCGTCCGGGCGACGCCGCGGGGTCAGAACCCGCAACCCCACGACAGATTCGTGCGGTCCAAAGGGGCACGATGCGCCAGAACCCGACACCTCCGCCCCGGCGGTCGCCGGCCCGTGCAGCGATGCGCGGCCGACGACCGCCGGTTGGCGTTTCTCGGCTCCCCGTCTCCCCAGGCGCCGCGTCGCCCCAACATTCATTTGTCTGGCCGACTCAATGCGTCTGGTGAAGGGGGGTGGGGGTACGCGAGACGAATCCGGTCACCGGCGGGCCAGGGCGGGTGTCCTTCCTCCCGAAGCGGCGCCGTAAAACGACCCCCTCACCACCCCCGCACCGGACGGACCCCCGTGGCCGACGAAACCCAAGACCTCGCCGAAGTCCGCGCCGACAAGCTCCGCCAGATCGAGGCGCTCGGCCTCGACCCGTGGGGCCACCGGTTCGACAACACCACCCCCATCGGCCGCGTCCGCCTGCTCCCCGCCGCCCCGTTCGACGACGCCAACCCCGGCCCGAAGGTCCGCGCCGCCGGCCGCGTCGTCCGCTACCGCACCGGCGGCAAGCTGCTGTTCCTCGAACTGTGGGACCAGACCGGCCGCGTCCAGCTCATGATCCGCGTCAACAAGGTCACCGATACCGAGTGGAAGCTGGCGCAGCTCCTCGACCTCGGCGACCTGGTCGGCGTGGACGGCGAGCTCGGCAAGACGCGCACCGGCGAGCTGACCATCCAGGTGGAGGCGCTGACGTTCCTGGCGAAGTCGCTGGAGCCGCACCCGAAGGACGTGTTCGGCATGGGCGACATCGAGTACCGCCTCCGCCACCGCTACCTCGACATGATCTACACCCCGGACACGCTCCGCCGGGCGCACCAGCGCGTGCAGGTCATCCGCACCATCCGCACGCACCTCGACCGGCTCGGCTACATGGAGGTGGAGACGCCGACGCTCCACAGCATCGCCGGCGGCGCCGCGGCCCGGCCGTTCGAGACGCACCACAACGCCCTCGACACCGGGTTGTACCTGCGGATCGCCCTGGAACTGCCGCTGAAGCGGCTGCTGGTCGGCGGGCTGGAGAAGGTGTACGAGCTCGGCCGCGTCTTCCGCAACGAGGGGATCAGCCCGCGACACAACCCCGAGTTCACGATGCTGGAGCTGTACCAGGCCTACGGCGACTACCAGACCATGATGGACCTCACCGAAGGCCTCATCGTCGCCTGCGTGGACGCGCTCGACGTGTCCACCACCGGCGTCGAGGAGGTTCCCGAGGGGCACAACGAGTCGAAGCGGGTGCTGATCGACCGCAAGCGGATCATCCCGTTCGGCGACGCGACGGTGGACCTGACGCCGCCGTTCGCGCGGGCCGGCTACGGCGAGCTGTTCAAGCAGCACGTCGGCTGCGACATGTTCGACGAGACGGCGGTGCGGGCGGCGGCGCGGGCGGAGGACATCAACCCCGACGGGAAGGCGCACGACGTGCTGGTGCAGGAGTTGTTCGAGGACATCGTGGAGGAGAAGCTGGTGGGGCCGGTGTTCGTGTACGACTACCCGGCGAGCCTGTGCCCGCTGACGAAGCGGAAGCGCTCCGACCCGCGGGTGGCGGAGCGGTTCGAGCTGTACGTGCGGGGGATGGAGCTGGCGAACGCGTACACCGAGCTGAACGACCCGGCGACGCAGGCGGCGACGTTCTCGCAGCAGCTGGCGGGTCTGCCGGCGGACGAGTCGATGGCGAAGATGGACCACGACTTCGTGCGGGCGCTGCGGCACGGGATGCCGCCGGCCGGCGGGCTGGGTGTGGGCATCGACCGGCTGGTGATGCTGCTGACGAACACGCCGTCGATCCGCGACGTGATCCTGTTCCCGCTGCTGCGGCCCGAGGGGGCGAAGCCGGGCGCGAACCCGGGGGCGTGAGCGGGTGTCCGGAGGGCAGAAGTTTTTGGGGCCGGCCCCTTGATCCGGGGGCGCCCGGTCCTGATAATTCCTACCTCACGCCCCTTTAGCTCAGTTGGTAGAGCAGCTGACTCTTAATCAGCGGGTCCTCGGTTCGAGCCCGAGAGGGGGCACTGAAGTAAGTCAAACCCACGCAAGCAATTGCGTGGGTTTTTCATTTTAACATGTCTTTGATTCAAACCCTTACTGTAGCCATTCTGTAGCCATTCGAGTCATTCGGGTACCCGCGAAGCGGCAGTTGGCACCCGAACACGTCCTCAACCCGGCGTCTCCTCCGATCAGTTCGAGCCACACTAGTGTCCTGAGTTGAGTGTTCGTTTGCAAACGTCCTCGACCCGGCGGAGGATGAGTTCGGCGGTCGCGGTCCACTTGAACGGCTTCGGGTTCGCGTAGTGCTCGGTCAGGTACGACTCGATCGCCTGCTCCAATGCCTTGACCGTCTTGAACACCCCGCGGCGGATCCGCTTCTCCGTGATCTCCGCGAAGAACCGCTCGACCTGGTTCAGCCACGACCCGCTGGTCGGGGTGAAGTGGACCACGAACCGCGGGTGCTTCGCCAGCCACCGCTTCACCACCGGCGTCTTGTGGGTGGCGTAGTTGTCCAGCACCAGGTGGATCATCACCCCGTCTTCCGCCGGGACGACCGCGTCGATGTCGGCGAGGAACTTCACGAACTCCTGGTGCCGGTGCCGGCGGTGGCACTTGCCGATCACCTTCCCGGTGGCCACGTCCAGGGCGGCGAAGAGCGACGTGGTGCCGTGACGGACGTAGTCGTGGGTGCCCCGCTCGGCCTGCCCGAGGGTCATCGGGAGGACCGGCTGGGTCCGGTCGAGGGCCTGGACCTGACTCTTCTCGTCCACGCTCAGGACGACGGCCCGGTCCGGCGGGTCGAGGTACAGCCCGACCACGTCCTGGACCTTCTCCACGAAGTACGGGTCGGTCGAGAGCTTGAACGTCTCGTGCCGGTGGGGCTGGAGGCCAAACGCCCGCCAGATACGGCTGACGGCGGTCTGGGACAGGCCGGTGGCCTTGGCCATCCCCCGGGTGCTCCAGTGGGTGGCGTTCGCCGGCTTGGACTCCAGCGTCCTGGTGACCACGTCCTCGACGTGGGCGTCGGTGATGGTCCGCGGCGGTCGTCCTCCCCGCTCTGGAACTGCTTCGGGACGAGCCCGCCGTACGCCTGGCGGTAGGCGGTGAGGGCCAGGTCGAGGAGCCCCCGCCACAGGTCGTCCGGCTCGCACCCGGCGAGCGGCCGGGTTAACTCGGCGATCCCGGCCACCCGGACGAGTTCAGCCGGCGATCCTCCGGCACGAAGCCGATACAAGGCCGGACCTGTGATGACAAGGCGTCGCCGCGTAACCGAGGTAGGCCCGGCTGCCCGTGCGCGACGACGTGCTTGTAGGCGTGCCTCAGGGCTAGTAGCCTCACGGTATGACTGAACCCGCCGCCATGCAGGCTCCCGTTGCGTGATCCTATGCCCACCGTCGTCGCCCACATCCAGGCCGCCCCCGCCGGGTGGGAGGTCCGCTGGGAGATCGACGGCGTCGCCGGCGACCCGGTGGTCGTCCCGCCCGCCGCCGTCGCGATCCTCACCGGCTTCGAACAGCAGTTCGAGCCCGCCCCCGGCCTGCCGGGCGGCGGCCGCGCGCGCCTCCTCCCGGTCGACCACCTCGACGCCATCGGCCGCGAGATGCTCGCGACGCTAGGCGGCCCCCCGCTGCCGGCTGGGCCGGGCGAGTTGCACGTGCGGTCGACGCTCGGCAACGCTTTGAACCTGCCGTGGGAGCTTCTGCCGCTGGCGACCGGGGGTGCGGTCGGCACCGCCCCGGCGTGGGGCGTGTACCGGCTGTCGGCCGAGGAGCCGGCTGGCGCCCCGGCCGCCGCCACGCCCGGCCCGCTGCGGGTGCTCTTCCTCGCGGCAGCCCCGGAGGAGCCGGGTCAGATCGACTACGAGCGGGAGGAGGAGGCGGTGCTGCGGGCCGTCGGACGGGCAGGGAACGTAGTGGTGCTGGTCGCCGAGACGGGCAGCGTCGCGGAACTGCTCGCCCGGGTGGAGTCTTTCAAGCCGCACGTCGTCCACCTGTCCGGGCACGGGCGAATGGGCGCCGACGGGACGGCAGAGTTCGTGTTCGAGGACGAGCGCGGTCGACCCGACCCGCGGACTGCGGAGGCGCTGGCGGTGGAGTCGTTCGTGCGACACGAGGTGCGGTTGGTTTTCTTCAACGGCAGTGAGTCGGCTCAGGCGGACGTGGCCGGGCTGTGCCAGGCGTTCGTGGCGGCGGGGGTGCCGCTGGCGCTGGGATGGGCGGCGGCAGTGGCCGACGACCGGGCGACCGACTTCACGGAGACGTTCTACCACCGGCTCGGGCTGGGCGACGGGGTGGCGGCGGCGGCGGCCCACGCCCGGGATCGCATCCGCGCCGACGGCCGGGTGGAGAACGTCACCCGCGACGGCCGCCCGGCGGTGGACGTGACGTACGTGCTGCCGCGGCTGTACGCGGCACGGCCGGGGGCGGAGTTGTTCGACCGGACTCGCGTGGCCGAGTACACCGGGGCGCGGACGGAGTATGTGCTGCTGCCGAACCAGGTGCAGGGGCTGCGGGAGGGCTTCATCGGCCGGCGGCGGGAGCAGCAGGGGCTGATCCCCGGGCTGCAGGACGGGGAGTTCACGGTGGCAGTGCTGCACGGCCTGGGGGGGCAGGGGAAGAGCACGCTGGCGACGCGGGTCGCCAACCGGCTGAGCGGCTTCCGGGTGCTGGCGGTGCGGCCGAAGCGGCGGGATGGCGAGACGGTCGCGGACTGTGCCCGGAGGACGGTGGACGACCTGCTCGACGAGTTCCGTGCGGCGTTCCTCCGCGCCGGCCTTCAGGCTGAGTACGACTTGCTCGTCAACCCGAAGATCGCCGCGGTGGACAAGCTTGTGGTCGCCGTGGACGCGATGAACGAGGTGGCGTTTCTGCTGGTGGTGGACAACTTCGAGGACGTGCTGGAGGTGGGGACACGGGCGATCGCTGACGATGCGCTGGCGAAGTTCTACTCCCGCGTGACGACCGCGCTGACGCGCGGGTCGCGGGTCATCGTGACCACGCGCTACCTGCCGGCCGGGACGCCGGAGGGCGCCCCGCAGGTGAAGGTACAGGGCTCGCTGCAGGACTTCCGGGCGTACGACTTCCTGAAATTCCTCCGCCGCGACGCGGCGGTCGAGCGGCGGATGCGGCGGATGGAGTTGACCGAGGCGGTGCTGGCGGAGCTGTTCGCCGCCGTCGGGGGCACGCCGCGGTTCCTGAAGGTGCTGCGGGACACGCTACGGACGGCGGACGTGTCGGGTCTGCTGGCCGACCTGAAGACGAACACCGGCGCGGGTGCGCGGCAGCGCGACGAGTACATCGAGGGCATCCTCGGCGGGCGGCTGTTCGCGGCCCTGACCGACGACGGCCGGGCGGTGGTGTCGCGGCTGGCCGTGAGCCTGCTGCCGGTGCCGGTCGCCGCCGCGGCTGTTGCGACCGGCCTGTCCGCGGCCCGGGCCGAGGCGGCGGCACGGGACGCGGCAGCGTACGGGCTGTTGCAGGAGTTCGTGGAGGACGGGAAGCCGACGCTGTACCTGCCGCCAGGGCTGCTGGTGACGTGGCTGTCGCACCCGGACCGCCTGCCGACGGCAGAGGTGGGGGTGACGCACCGGGCGCTGGCCGTGTTCTGGCGTGAGGTATGCGAGGCCGGCCGCGAAGTGGACGTGCGGGTCGCGTGGCTGGACGGGCTGGATGTCTGCCGGCAGCACGCGGCGGCGGGGGGGGACTCGGCCCTGGCCCTGTGGGCGGCCAACCGAATGAGCAAGCCACTGAGCCGAATCGGCGAGTGGCGGCGGGCGGTGAGGATTCTGGAGGACGCGATTCCGACCGCGGCCGGGGATGACAAGGAGACCGCATTTGCCCTGCATGAGTTGGCCAGCATCCTGATGAAGCTGGGACGGTACGCGGACGCCCGGGAGAAGTTCAGCCGCTCCCTGGCCATCAAGCAGCGGATCGGGGACGCGCCCGGCGAGGCCGCCACTTGGCACCAGCTCGCCAGCATCGACCTGAACGAGGGCCGGTACCCGGACGCCCGGGAGAAGTTCGCCCGAGCCCTGGCCATCAAGCAGCCGGTCGGGGACGCGCCCGGCGAGGCCGCCACCTGGCACCTGCTCGCCAGTATCGACTTGGAGGAGGGCCGGTACCCGGACGCCCGGGAGAAGGCCGGCCGGTCCCTGGCCATCAGGAAGCGGATCCGGGACGCGGCCGGGGAGGCCTCCACCTGGC
>DASPHQ010000118.1:0-2070 GCA_035629595.1 Urbifossiella sp.
GGGTGCGACGCTGCACGAATACCGCTCACGTGGGCGCGGGCTGAAGCCCGCGGCTACCAAAGCTCACCGACTACCTGAACCCCCAAACACCATGATTCGCACCGCGTTCGCCGCACTCCTGTTCGCGTCCGTCGCCGTCGCCACCGACCCGGTGTCGTCCGGCCTGCCGGTCGGGAAGCGGCCGGGGCCGTACAGCTTCCTCGTCGCCACCGGGCCGCAGCGCGGCCAGCCGACGTGCTACGTCTGCGAGCAGCACGAGGGCGGCAAACCGGGGGTTGTGGTGTTCGCGCGGTCGCTTTCCGACCCGCTCGGCAAGCTGCTGGCGAAGCTCGAAGCCGCTGGCGCCGGGAAGGACGCCACCGGCTACAAGGTGTGGATGACGCAGGTGACCGACGCCGCGAACCTCGACGCCCTGGCCGCGTGGTCGCAGAAGCAGGGGCTCAAGGGCGTGCCGGTGGGGGCGTTCGAGGGAACCGACGGCCCGCCGGCGTACCGCCTGAGCCCCGACGCCGACGTGACCGTGATGCTGTTCGTGAAGACGCAGGTGGTCGCCAACTTCGCCTTCCGCAAGGGCGAACTCACCGACAAGAGTGTGGATGAAGTGGTGGGCGCGACCCCGAAACTCTTCAAGAAGTGACGCCGCGAGCGGCGGCGCTCACTGCTGTTCGTCCGGGCGGTACGGCTTCCCGCGGTGCCGCTGGTGCGACTCGTACTTCGCCTGCTTGCGGAACTTCACCTCGTCGTCCACCAGCAGCGCCCCGAGCTGGTCGAGCGCCAGGAGCTCCGCCTCGGTCTCCGAGGTCTGCGGGACGGCGCACGTCGCGTCGCGGGCCACCCCGAGGAAGGCCAGCGAGCCCGCCCGGTCGCCGGCCTCCGACGCCCGCGTCGCCGCCTTCTTCGCCCGCGCCGCGATCAGCAGCGCGGCCTGCGTCTTCACCTCCACGTTCTCCGGCAGCGCGTCCCACACCGCCGACGGCACCGCCGGCAGCGTCAGCCCGGCCACCGCGACGCGCTTGCCGTCGCCGTTCGCCGGCGTCCACTCGACGCGGAACCGGGCCACCGGCACCTCGCCCTCGCCGCCCGGCACCGTCACCCGCACGACAACGCCGACCGGCATGCCGCTCACCAGGTTCGGCAGCCGGTAGCGGCCGTCGGGCGTGGTGTCGAGCTCGTTGAGCACCTCGCTGAACACCACGCCCGGGGCCGACTCCACGGCGAACGTCGCGTCGGTGCCGACGGTCGCGGACAGGCCGCGCAGCTCGGCCGCGAACAGCGCCGGCAGCTGGGCCGGGCTCTCGACGTAGTAGTAATTCCCGTCGCCGCTGCGGGCCATCGCCTCGAGGAGGTCTTCGTTGTAGTCCGCCCCCAGGCCGACCGCCGACGTGCTGACGCCGCCCGCGGCCGCCTTGTGGACCTCGGTGGCGATCACGTCCGGCCGGGCCTCGCCGACGTTGGCCAGGCCGTCCGAGAGGAGGAGGACGCGGTTGAGCCCGCCGGCGACGTGGCCGGTTTTGACCTGTGCCGCACCCTCGGCCCAGCCGCCGAACAGGGCTGTGCTGCCGCGCGGCACCACCGCCTCGATCAGCCGGGCGACGCGGGCCTTGTCCGGCACGGCGTTCGGGACGATCGTTTCCACGCGGTCGTCGAAGATGGTGACGCTGACGCGGTCGCCGTCGGCCAACTCCTTGACCGCGAAGTCGGCGGCCTGCTTGGCGAAGGCGAGCTTGCGGGCCTCGCCCATCGACCCGGAGCGGTCGAGGACGAGGCCGAGGTTCAGGGTCGGCCGGCCCGCCGCGGGGGCCGCGGCCGGCGGGGTGATGGTGACGAGCAGGTCGAGGGTGCAGGCGCCGTCGGCCCGGACGGCCGGGCGCGACGGTAGCACGATGACGAGGGCGTCGGACATGACGGGCTCCGAGTTGTGGGTGAACCGAAGGGAATAGGAACGGGACACGCCCGGCCCTGCGACGGTTCGCAGGGAGAGATTCGCCGCCGGGCCGACGGCATTGGGCCGGCCGGGCGTTCGTACAATCCCTGCATGTGGCCGAACCGGGACTCGACCAACCGCCTCCT
>DASPHQ010000119.1:0-8639 GCA_035629595.1 Urbifossiella sp.
GGCTCGTGCCCGACGCCCGCAAGATGGACGCGATCAGTTACGACGAGATGCTCGAGATGGCGAGCATGGGCGCCGGCGTGATGCACTCGCGGAGCATCGAGTTCGCCAAGAAGTACGACGTGCCGCTGATGGTGCGCAACAGCCGCTCCGACGCCGTGGGGACGTGGATCGTGCCCGAAGCGGAGTGGATGCGCGAGTTCCCCGCGTGCGGCGTCGCGCTGGCGACGGACGAGGCGCGGGTGGTGCTGGACGGGGTGCCGGACGTGCCGGGGGTGAGCCACCGCGTCTTCGCGGCGCTGGCGGGGGCGAACCTGGCGGTGGACATGATCGCCCAGAGCGCCGGCGGTGGCGGCAAGGCGACGATCGGGTTCACCGTGCCGGGAGTGGAGCTCGACCGAACGCGGCGCGTGCTGCAACCGCTGGCGACGGAGCTGGGGGCGACGTTCCGCGAGACGGGGAAGGTGAGCAAGGTGTCGGTGGTGGGCGCCGGCATGCGGACGGTGGCGGGCGTGGCCGAGCGGATGTTCGCGGCGCTCGCCGCCGAGGGGGTGAACATGAAGATGATCACCACCGGCGACATCAAGATCAGCGTCCTGATTGAAGAGGACGGGATTGCCGACCCGCCGCCGGAGGCGGTGCCGGGCGAGAAGATCAAGCAGTCGCACCTCGACGCCCGCAAGGCGGTGCTGGGGCGGAAGGCGCTGCGGGCGATCCACAAGGCGTTCAACCTGGCGGACGCCCGCAAGGGGGCCGGGGTGCCGGCCGCGGGCGAATTCCGCAGCAAGCCGGCGCCGTCGGTGGTGCCCGGCGAGAAGGACCGCGAGGCGGCCGTGGCCCGCCTCGGCGGCATGGAGGACGTGCTGGTCAGCAGCGTGCACCTCGACGCGGCGCAGAGCCGGGTGACGATCTTCGACCTGCCGGACCTGCCGGGGAACTGCTCGCGGGTGTTCAGCGCCGTGGCCACGGGCGGCGTGCTGGTGGACATGATCGTGCAGAATCTCACCGCGCAAGGGCGGGCCGAGCTGTCGTTCACCGTGCCGGCCTCCGACCTGACGCGGGCGCTGAAGCGGACGCAGGACGTGGTCCGCGGCATCGACCCGGCGTGCCGGGTGGTGGGCGACGCGGACGTGGCGGTGCTGTTCGTGCTGGGCGTGGGGATGCGGACGCACACCGGCGTGGCCCGGACGATGTTCGGGGCGCTGGCCGAGCGCGGCATCAACATCAGCATGATCAACACGAGCGAGGTGTGCGTGAGCGTGGTGATCGAGCGGAGCCGCGGCGACGAGGCGCTGGCCTGCCTCCGCGAGGCGTTCCGCATCGGGTAACGTCGGTTCGGCGGGGTGTACCGCCGGTAGCCGCGGGCTTCAGCCCGCGCCCCCGTCGGCGGTGTCACAGGAGCGTTGCTCCCTCAAACTCCGCCGCAGGTGGGCGCGGGCTGAAGCCCGCGGCTACCGGCCCGCCGGCCGCCACACCTCCGCCGAATCGACACGAACTTCTGGAGTTCCAATGCCGCTGGACGCGATCAACGCCCACCTCCGCCGCGAGCTCGACGGGCTCCGCGCCGCCGGGCTGTACAAGGCCGAGCGCCGCATCGAGACGCCGCAGCGCACCGGCATCGCCGTCGCCGGCCGCGACGTGGTGAACTTCTGCGCCAACAACTACCTCGGCCTCGCCAACCACCCCGACATCGTCGCCGCCGCGTTCGACGGCCTCAAGACGTGGGGCTACGGCCTGTCCAGCGTGCGCTTCATCTGCGGCACGCAAGACGTCCACAAGCAGGCCGAGCGGCAGATCGCCGACTTCTTCGGCAAGGGCGACACCATCCTGTACATCTCGGCGTTCGACGCCAACGGCGGGCTGTTCGAGCCGCTGCTCGGCGAGGCCGACGCGGTGCTGTCCGACGAGTTGAACCACGCCTCCGTCATCGACGGCGTGCGACTCTGCAAGGCGAAGCGATTCCGCTACAAGCACAACGACATGGCCGACCTCCGGGCGAAGCTGGAGGATGCGAAGGGGTGCCGGTTCAAGCTGATCTTCACCGACAGCGTGTTCAGCATGGACGGCGACCTGGCGAACCTGCCGGACATCTGCGCGCTCGCGGACGAATTCGGCGCCGCGGTCGGCATCGACGACTGCCACGCGACGGGCCATTTGGGGGCGACCGGCCGCGGCGGCGCCGAGGAACTGGGCGTGCTCGACCGCATCGATGTCATCACCGGTACGCTCGGCAAGACGCTCGGCGGGGCGAGCGGCGGGTTCACGGTGTCGTCGGCCGAGGTCGTGGACTGGCTGCGGAACCGGAGCCGGCCGTACCTGTTCTCGAACTCGGTGCCGCCGGCGCTCGTGGCCGCGGGGATGAAGGCGTTCGAGCTGGCGGCGAACGCGACGGAGTTGCGGGCGACGCTGAAGGCGAACACGGCCCGGCTGCGCGGCGGGCTCGAAGCGGCGGGGTTCACGGTGAAGCCGGGGCCGACGCCGATCCTGCCGGTGATGCTCGGCGACGCGGCGCTCGCCACCCGCATGGCCGACGAGCTGCTGACGCGCGGCATTTATGTGATCGGCTTCAGCTACCCGGTGGTGCCGCAGGGGCAGGCGCGCATCCGGCTGCAGGTGTCGGCGGCGCACACGACGGAGCAGATCGACCGCGCGCTGGCGGCGTTCACCGAGGTGGGGCGGTTGGTGGGGGCTATCTGACCGCCGCTCGCGGCGTTGCACCGCCGCGAGCGGCGGCGTCAGGCGATCAGGTTCCCGTCGACGAAGATCGTGTTGACGAACGTCGACCCTCGGGCGGCGTACCCCTTCGCGACCAGGAAGTTGGCCGCCTCCAGCTTCTGCCGGCGGGTGCCCGCCACGAGCGTCTCGACGCACACCACCTTCGGCCGGTAGCGGTTCCAGTCGAGCGACTTCAGGATGTCCAGCTCCAGCCCCTCCACGTCGAGCGAGACGAAGTCCGGGCACACCCCGCCGTGGTGCCGGGCCAGCACCTCGTTGATGTTCACCAGCGGCATCTTGACCACCTCGATGATCCGCTTCTCCCCGCCCGATACCTTCTCGTAGTGCTCGGCCACGTCCTTGTCGAACGTGTTCCAGCTCGGTTCGTTGATCCGGTAGTAGTCGGCCTCGGTCGTCGAGGTCAGCCCGATGCCGATGTTCAGGGTGGTGTCGTCGGGCCGCTCCCGGCGGATGAGCGGGACCAAGTCCACGTTCGGCTCGACCAGGATGCCGCGGCAGCCGCGGGTGTAGAACAGGTAGGTGTTGTTGATCTCGTACGGGTGATACGTTCCCACGTCGATGTAGGTGGGGCGGCTCACCCCGAGCTCGGACAGGATGTACGAGGCGATGAGGTCTTCGCCGCACTGCGCGAACGTGATCTGGTGCGGCGGGGTCGCGGCCGGCCGGCCGAGGACGGCGGGCGTCGCCCACCGCGCGGCCTGCAGCGTGCATCCGCCGGCGACGGCCCCGAAGAGGAAGGATCGCTTCGACATCCGCGCGGGGCGGGCGGTCGGCTCCATCTGGCAACCCGGGTTCGTGTGAGGGCTATTCCGCCACTACCGTAGAACACGAATGCCCGACGTGGCGACCTCGGCCGACATGCCCCCAACGCGAAAAGCCCGGGGACGGCCGTCCCCGGGCTTTCGGTGTCACCTCAGCTCGACCTCAGTTCGTCCCGAACTCGCCCTTCCGCTTGTGCAGGTGCGCCTGGAGCCGCTGCACGATGCTCGAGTGCATCTGGCTCACCCGGCTCTCGCTCAGGTTCAGCGTCGCCCCGATCTCCTTCATCGTCATCTCCTCGTAGTAGTAGAGGATGACGATGAGCCGCTCGTTCCGGTTCAGGCCGCGCGTCACGAGCCGCATCAGGTCGCGGTTCTGGAGGCGGTGCGTCGGGTCCTCCGCCTTCTTGTCCTCCAGGATGTCGATCTCGCGCACGTCCTTGTAGCTGTCCGTCTCGTACCACTTCTTGTTCAGCGACACCAGGTTCACCGCGGTCGCCTCGCCCATGTGGGCGTCGAGCTGGGTCAGCGGGATGCCCAGCCGCTCGGCCATCTCCTCCGGAGACGGCGGACGGCCGAGGGTCGCCTCCAGTGCCTTGCGCGCCGCTTCGGTCTTGCTCGCCTTGCTGCGCACGAGCCGCGGTACCCAGTCCATCGTCCGCAGCTCGTCGAGCATGGCGCCGCGGATGCGGGGGACGCAGTACGTCTCGAACTTGACGCCGCGGGTCAGGTCGAAGGCGTCGATGGCGTCCATCAGGCCGAACACGCCGGCCGAGATCAGGTCGTCGAGCTCGACCCCGTCGGGCAGCCGCGCCCAGATGCGCTCGGCGTTGTACTTGACCAGCGACAGGTAGCGCTCGACCAGCCGGTTCCGCATCTCCAGCGTGGGCCGGTCGCGGTACTCCTGCCATACGACCGACATGTCGGTGTCGAACGGCGTCTGCGTCTGGATCACGCTTCCATCCTCCCTGATCTCGGGCGAACCGGGGCGTCGGCGAGTGACCTCTCGGCCGCCCGCCCCCACCCGGTTCGATCGCCGCCGTCCGCCCCCGGTCCGCCGGTTTCGCACCCGCCGCGGCTTCCCCTGCCCGCGGCGGAACGGTTCTGCCGGTCGTCCCGGGACGGCGGCGCTCGGCCCGCCCGTCCCCCGTTGCATCGGGTCGAAAGACACCGACGCGACTCTGCTCCCCTATCGACCCAGCCCGCGGCCATCCTGCACGGATTCCACAGCTCCGGCCCTCCCGCCCCCGCCCCGACCGGCGCCCCGGGCGCGAGTCCGACGAACGGTCCCCCTTCGCGCGCCGGCGGAACCGGCGGCGTCGGCGCGGGCGGCGGGTCGGGCACCGTTCCCCAACGGTGGTCCGTCCCGGCCGCCCCACGGGTGCGGGTGAGGGGCGTGTCTATGCCGGCGAAGATGACCGATGAACAGGGGAAGATTTACAAATCGCCCCTCGGGTTCCGGTGGTTCCGGCCGCGCGGGTTGCCCCGCTTCACTCCGTCTCGTACCGGGCGGGCCGGTTCGGTAAGATGGGCGACGGCGGGGAACCCGCGGCTGTCACAGGAGGGGTGAGGATGAACCGTCCGACCGGGGCCGTGCTCGCGGGGCTGGTCGCCGCCGCGGGGCTGGCGGCGGGGTGCTCCGCGGGAGCGCAGCCGCCGACGAAGAAGTCCGGGTTCGCCGAGGACACCGTGCCGAAGGTCATCCCCGCCGCCGACTTCGCCTTCGACAAGACCCGCGCCGTCGAGTACGTCAAGCAGCTGTGCGACATCGGCCCGCGCGTCAGCGGCACCGACGGCATGGCGAAGCAGGTCGCGCTCGTCGAGAAGCACTTCAAGGCGCACGGCGCCACGGTCACGCGGCAGGACTTCAAGGCCCGGCAGGCGAGCCGCCGCGACCCGACGGCCTTCACCAACCTGGTCGTGTCGTGGCACCCGGAAAAGACGAAGCGGGTGCTGTTCTGCGCCCACTACGACACACGGCCGCTCGCCGACCAGGAGCCGGACCGGGCCAGCTGGAACCGGCCGTTCATGAGCGCCAACGACGGCACCGGCGGGGTGGCGCTGTTCATGGAGCTGGCCCACCACATGAAGGGCGTCAAGAGCGAGGTCGGCATCGACTTCATCCTGTTCGACGGCGAGGAGTACGTGTTCGAGCCGCGGCACCTCGGCGGTGCCGACCGCTACTTCATCGGCTCCGACCACTTCGCCGACGAGTACCAGCGGACGCGCGACACCCGCAAGCACACGTACTCCGGCGGCATTCTCCTCGACCTGTGTACGGCGAAGGGGGCGGTGATGCGGGTGGAGGAGAACTCGTGGATGCTGGCCCCGGAGTTGGTGAAGCAGGTGTGGGCGGTGGCCGGGGCGACGGGGGCGAAGTCGTTCGTGGCGGAGCCGGGACACCGGGTGGAGGACGACCACCTGGCGCTGAACCGGGTCGGCATCCCGTGCGTGGACGTGATCGACTTCGACTACCCGCACTGGCACAAGCTGACCGACACGCCGGACAAGATTTCCGGCGACCAGATGGCCGAGGTCGCACGGGTGCTGGTGAGCTGGGCCGGCGTTGTTCGCTAGCGCAGAATGACCAATTACCAATGACCCACCAATGACCCACCAATGACCAAGGAAGCCCCGAGCCGGGATCTTCTTCTTTGGTCATTGGTGGGTCATTGGTAATTGGTCATTCCGGGAGTCGGTCCCAAATCAAGAGAAACCCGGTCAGCAAGAGAAGCGCCAGGAAGCCCCCCACATCCCCCACGGTCGTGCGGAACGCGGTCAGCGTGTGGAAGCGGCCGTCGAACCCGCGCGCCCGCATCGCCTCAGCGACGCGGTCGGCGCGGTCGGCGCCGCGGACCAACACCGCCCCCACGACGTGCCCGACGGTGCGGTATCCGTGACGGTCGGCGCGCGGGCGGAAGCCGCGCACCCGCAGCGCCACCCGCAGCCGCCGCAGCTCGTCCGCCAGGAGGAAGGCGTAGCGGTACGCCAGCAGCGTCACCAGCACGAGCAGCCCCGGCACCCGCAGGCGGTGGGCCGCGGCCAGCGTGTGGTGGACCGGCGCCGTGCCGACCAGCAGCAGCGCCAGCGCCCCGATCGCCACCCCGCGGCACACCACGCCGACGCCGACCGTCACGCCACGCTCGGCGAGCCGCACCGGTCCGACGTCCCAGGTGGGTCCGTCGAGGGTGAACGGCAGCACCAGCAGGAACGGCAGCGCGGCCAGCGCGAACGCCGCCAGCCGGACGCGGACCCACGCCCCGCGGAGGTTGCCGAGCCGGAGCAGTGCGAGGCCCAGGACGAGCGCGGCGGCGGACGGGAGGGGCTGACGCAGGGCGGCGACGGCGGTCGCGGCGAGGAGGACGGCGGCGAGCTTCCAGCGGGCGTCCCACCGCGCCAGCGGCGACGGCGGCACCGGCCGGTGGCGGAACCCGAAGGCCATGCGGGAACTGTACGGCTCGCTCAGTCCGCGAACAGGAACTCGCTGCTGTTCAGCAGCACCCGGCACAGGTTCGCCAGCCCGTGCCGCCGCGCGTAGTCGCCCCACGCGGCTTCCTCCGCGGGCGTCGGCGGCCGGCACAGCACCCGCGCCGCGATCTCGCGCATCTGCCCAACCGCGTCCGGCTTCGCGGCCTGCGCGGAGGCAGCCAAGTGCTCGGCGTGGCGCAGCAGGAACTTGTTGTTCCACAGCACCAGCGCCTGCGGCGCCCCCACCGACGTGCCGCGCACCGGCGCCGACTGCGACGCGTCCGGGCAGTCCAGCGCCTCCAGCAGCGGGTCGGGGCGGGTGCGGAACACGAACCGGTACACGCTCCGCCGCCGGGCCGCGGGGGCGTCCACGTCGAAGGCGTCGTAGTCGGCCTCCGGCGTGACGTGGATGCCCGGCTTGCTCGTGAAGTGCGCCACCGGCGGGCCGTACATCGTCAGGTCGAGTCGGCCGCTCACCAGCAGCACCGCGTCGCGGACGGTCTCGGCGTCGAGGCGGCTGCGGTTCATCCGCCACAACAAGCGGTTGTCCGCGTCCTTCGCCGCCGCGGCCGGGTCGTGCCGCACCGCCTGCCGGTACGTGCTGCTCGTCAGGATCAGGCGGTGGAGCGCCTTCAGCGAGCCGCCGCGGTCGCGGAACTCGGCGGCGAGCCAGTCGAGGAGCTCGGGGTGGCTCGGGGCGCCGCCCATCGCCCCGAAGTCGTTCGGCGTGTCCACGATCCCGCGGCCGACGAGGTAGTGCCACACGCGGTTCACGACCACGCGCCACGTCAGCGGGTTGCACGCGTCGGCGAGCCAGTCGGCCAGCGCTGCGCGGCGCTCGCCCTCGTTGTTCGGGTCGGCGAGCTTGAAGTGCGACGGCAGCGCGGTGATCGCTTCGACCGCGCTGGGCTCCACCCGTTCGCCGGGGCGCGTCGGCTCGCCGCGCTTCAGGACGTGGATCGGCCGCGGCGTCTTCGCCGGGCGGAAGCTACCGTCCGCGGTGAAGCGGTTGGTGCCGCAGTACACCTTCGCCAACGCCGGCAGCCCCGCGAGCTCCGCGCTCAGGCGGCGCTCCCACGCCCAGCGCGCCAGCTCGGCCGTCTGCGCCTCGATGCGCGGGCTCGCCGCCAGCGCCGCGGCGACGGGCGCCGGGAGCGGGCGTGTCGCCTCCGCGCCGGGCGTCGTGGTGACGGCGAGGCGGAAGCGGCCGATGAGGTGGCCGCCGCCGTGGAGCTGGTCGAGCTCGACCGCTAGCGTGGTGCCGGCGTCGAACCCGACCGGCTTGTCGAACGCGAACACGGCCCGGTGCGGCCGGCCGACGGCGGGGTAAATGCCCCATGCGGTCGCGGCGTTGCCGTCGATGGCCCGCGGCACCGCCCAGCCGTCCTGGTCGAAGTCCGCGGCCGCGGCCGTCAGCTTGACCACCGCAGCCTTCGCGGGCTCGCCGGGCGGGTACGCTTTCACGCGCACCTCGGACAGGTGGAGGTTGCCGTTGTGACAGCGGCCCGGCCCCTTGTGCGGCAGCGAGTCGTCGCACAGCACCTCGACGCGCAGCGCCGTCAGCCCGCCGCGCGGCACCGTCAGCGTCGCGTTGTACGTGTCCTTTTCGGGCGTCGGCCCCGCCGCGAGCACGGAGTGGTCCGGCAGCACCTTCAACTCGGAACCGTGCTTCGCACTCAC
>DASPHQ010000120.1:0-2175 GCA_035629595.1 Urbifossiella sp.
GCCCCCGGTGAGGTAGAAGGTGCGAGCCAACTCACCCTTGCGGATCAGGTCGGCGGGCCGCTTCCGGGCGACCGGCTTCTTCGCGAACCCCGCGGGTTCCGGCGGCATCGCCTGTGTCGTGACGCCGAACAGCCGATAGTGCGCAGACAGGTACACCACCAGCGCCGCCGCCATGAGGAGGTCGGCGACGCGGAAGTGCCCCTCGACCAGTTCGTAGGGGTCTTCCTCCGGCGGCGGGAGGCCGTATGGGAAGATCAGGAAGTAGAGCAGGATCAGAATCACGAACACCGGCGAGCCGCGCCAGCCGAGCACGAGTCCGGCCGCCCCGATCACGGCGATCAGAAGACCGCCAATGTCGGCGCCGCGCTCGAACAGCACCACGAACAGCATCGCCAGCCCGCCGAGCCCGGCGAACAGGAGCGTGCGGACGCGGACGTCGGCGAACCGTTCGACCAGCGCGTCGAGCGGGCCGGGCTTCTTGTCGGCGGCGGTGGCGGGGTCGTCGCTCATCGGCGCGTCCGCAGCCCCCGGAGGCGGTCGAGGCGGTCGAGTACGACCTGGACGGGGTCGGTCTCGTTGACGCGGATGACGGTGGCGCCGGCCCGCCCGAGCGCCCGGCGGACGCGGCGGAACTGCTCGTGGTAGTGCTTCGCCAGCGCCTCGCGGACGGTCGCCGCCTTCATCGTGGGGTCGCGGTCGCGGGTCTTCGGGCCGACCTTCTCGTCCGGCCCGGGTAGGTCCACCGGCCACGGCAGGATAACCATGACGTGGTGCTTCCGCGCCCGGGCGACGCGGGCGGCCTTCTCCAGCGGCCCCAGGTCCGGCCCCAACTCGGCGAGGTCGGCGAGGATCACGTACAGTTCGTTGTCACGCGCCCGACTCACGGCCCGCACCAACTCGCCGGAGAGGACCGGCACCTTGGCCGGCGAGCGGAAGCGGTAGCGGCCGAGTTCGTCGTACAGCGGCACCGGCACGCGCACCTGCCGGTCGGCGAGGAACTTCCCGACGCGCTCCGCGTAGGCCGCGTCGTCGTGGACCAGGCGTTCGACCGCGTCCGGGCCGGAGCCGTCGAGCTGGGCCATGACGGCGCACAGCCGCTTCCGCTGCACCAGTTCGACCTTCTTGCTGCCAAACCAGCCGCGGACGCCGTGGATGAACCAGATGAGCCCGCCGATCAGCGACGGCACGAAGAAGGCGATGAGGAGGCAGACCAGCGCCCCGAAGATGCGGGCGAAGCCGTCCCAGCTGCGGACGAAGGTGTGGCGGACGAGGTAGTTGCCGAAGTAAGCGGTGAAGTTGATCCACCACAGGGCGATCTTGTTGGGGTAGATGCCCAACACGTTGTCGTTCGGCCCGAAGTACGCCAGCGACGCCGTCGTGAGCACCGGCGACAGGATCAGCAGGAGGACGAGCCAGCCCCACCACTTGTCGAGCATCGGCAGCCACAGCCGCCCGAGGGGCATAGTGTTCAGTTTGCGGTTGGTCAGGTCGGGGTATAACTCCTCGGCCAGCGGGTAAGCGCGGCGAGTCAGCTGCTCGGGCGGGGCGCCGCGCGGGCTCGGCTGCAGCGCTGCTACCTCGGCCAGCCGGCGCATCATGCCGAGCATGTGGATGCGCGTCCGGGCCGGCTTCATCGCCGCCGCCGCCTCCTCGTCGAACGTGGTGAGGCCGACCAGGTCGCGGTTGGAGGCCGCGGCCTGGGCCACGCCAGACGCCAGTGCCGCCATGCGTGCCAGCGGTGTGGTGCCGGGCGGGCCGAGCCGCACGCCCTCGGACGTGTCGAGGAACAGCACCGCCCGCACCGGCACGTCGCTCTCGTACTCCTTCGTGATGAGCCGGTCGCGGCGGGCGGACGCCTTCCAGGCGATCATCTTCGGCGGGTCGCCGGGGATGTAGTCGCGCAGGTCGAGCAGCTCGCTGCCGGAGCCGGGGCGGCGCAGCCGGTGGCCGCCGGGCGGCGGCAGCGTGTTCATCCGCTTGTCGGCGCGCTGGCGGCCCTCCTCGTCCGTGAACGGGGGCAGGATCAGCGTCTCGATCCCGTCGCGGAGGAAGCGGCGGTGGTGGAAGAAGCCGTGTACGTCGGCGATGCGGACGCGCACGCCCTCGAAGCGCAGCACGCCGGGGCCGGGAGCCTTCAGCGTGAACGAGAGGTCCGCGGGGGTGTCGGCGGTGATG
>DASPHQ010000121.1:0-5323 GCA_035629595.1 Urbifossiella sp.
TGACCAAGACCGTGCTGGCGGAGGCCAAGGCCAACGTCCCGGTGCGGACCGGCCAGCTGCGGAAGTCGCTCGGGCGGAAGGTCAAGACCTACCGCCAGTCGAAGGTGGTGGTCGGGATCGTCGGCCCGCGGAAGGGGTTCCGGGTCATCATCAACGGCGTGGCGGTCAACCCGGCCAACTACGCCCACCTGGTGGAGTTCGGCCGGGCCGCGGTGAAGGCGGGGCAGAAGAAGAACCGCCGCGGCAAGGTGAGTGACACCGGGCAGTCAGTGCTGAGCAGCAAGTACAGCGCGGTCGCGCCGGCCGAGCCGCAGGTGTTCGGCCCCGACGTGGGGCCGGCGGCGCCGCGGCCGTTCCTCCGCCCCGCCTGGGACCGCGTCCGGCCGACCGCCGCCGGGGTCCTGCGGCGGCACCTGGAGAAGGCCATCAAAGACCTGGTGGCCAAGAACGCCATGAAGCGGGCGGCCTGATGGCTCAGACGCTCATTATCGAGGACAAGCTCGCCGCGTGGGTGGCCGCGCTGCCGCTGGTCGCGTCTCGCGCGGGCGGGCGGGTGTTCCCGTGGGCGGAGGTGCCCCAGGGCGGGCCGTTCCCGTTCGTCCTGTACCAGCGGGTCGGCGGCGGGCGGATGCGGTCCCTGAAGGGGCCGACCGCGCGGGTGAGCAAGCCCCGGTTCCAGTGGGACGTGATCGCCCGAGAGTACCGCGACGCCAAGGAGGTCGCCGAGGCCATCGCCCTCGCCCTGGAGACGCTCCAGGGGACGACGCTCCAGGGCACGAAGGTCCAATACGTCCAGGTCCGCGACGTGCGCGACATGGCCGCCGACCCCATGCACGGGGACGGCGAGTACGAGCCCCGAGTGATGATCGACACCGAACTCTGGTTTGAGGAGGGTTCTTGATGCCGGCTCCCGACGTCGCAACTGCGGGCATGAACAGCGCGGGCACGACGCTGTACGTCGCCAACTACACGGTGGGCGTCCCGACCGCCCGGCCGCTCGCGCCGCAGGTGGCGTGGACGCCGGGGATGACGCTCGGGCAGGGCTCGTGGGTGGCCCTCCCCGAAATGGTGGACGGGGACGGCATCGAGGTGAAGCCGTCCACCACGAAGCTCACCCACCTCCGCAGCCCGGCGACCGGCGCGGAGAAGGTGCCCGGCTTCGTGGACGCCGGCCAGTGGTCGGCGCAGTTCAACTACTCGAAGGGGCTGCTCACCAGCCTCATCACGATCTTCCCCGGCGCCGCGACGAACCCCAAGACCCCCGCGAACAACTACGGCCGCAAGGCGTTCGCCCTGGAGTTCCCCGACGGCGGCGGGTGGTACTTCTGGGCGTTCCTCAACGGCATCCCCTCGCGCGTGCCCGAGGACGACGGGATCAAGCTCAACGTCACGCTCGAAATCAGCGGCGTGCCGACCCAGTTCTCCCTGGTGTAACGCGCCCGCCGGACCGACCCCACACCCACCACACCCGCCGGAGCTGCGGCCCATGCCCGACACCGCGACCGTGACCGTGAACGCGACCGCCCTGGGTCGCTCGTTCACCACCGACTGGACCGTGACCGGGGACAGCCCCGCCGGGTCCAGCCCGAACGTGACGCCGGCCGCGGCCGGCACCCTCACCACCCGCACCGACAACGACACCGGGTCGGTGACCATGTCCGCGGGCGGCCACGGCATCACCACCGCGGCCGAGGTGGACGTGTACTGGTCCGGCGGCGCCCGCCGGGACATGACCGTCGGCACCGTCTCCGGGACCACCGTGCCGATCGACGGCGGGCTCGGTGACAACCTGCCGGCCGCGACCACCGCGCTCACCCTGAAGGTGCCGCAGACCGAGGGGGAGCTCGACGTCACCGGGGCGAACGTGACGTTCATCGCCCTGAAGGCGACCACGTACCGCGGCACGATCGTCCTCCGCGAGGCGGACGGCACGGAAATCCTCGCCAAGGTCATCCCCGCCGGCGAGAGCTACGTGTGGTCGGCCGACTCCGGCGAGACGAACCCCGTCACCGGCGTGTCGATCGCCAAGGCCACGTTCAGCCACGAGGACGCGAGCAACACGCAGGAAATGCCCTGGGTGCTCCTCTACAACTAGTCGCCCCTACCTCGTGACCGCGGGCCGGGCTGGTGCCGGCCGCGGTCGTTTCGTTCCCACACACTCACGCGCCGGAGCCGACCGTGGACGACCTGAAGGAACTGACGCTGGACGAGCTGACGGCCGCCGACGCCACGCGCGTCGTGGAGGCCGTGCCCGTGCCCGAGTGGGGCGGCATGGTGTTCGTGCGCGAGCTCGACGCCTACGACCGCGACAAGCTCGACGGCTCGCTGTACCGCGAGGGCCAGGAGCGGCCGGAGCTGGCCGACTACCGCGTGCGGCTCGTCGCCGCGGCCCTCTGCAAGGCGGACGGGACGCCGTACTTCGCGGCCGGCGACCCGAAGGCGGTCCACGTCCTCAGCCGCAAGTCCGCCGCCCCGATCCGCCGGGTGTACGACGCGGCCGCGCGGCTCAACAAGGTCCGCAAGGAGGACGCCGAGGAGGGAAAAGGCGACTCCGGCGGTGCCCCGGCCGCCGGTTCGCCCTCCGCCTCGCCCTCGCCCTCGGACGACCCGACGTAGACGGCCTGCTCCGCAGCCTGACGGCCTCGCAGATGGCCGAGTGGGAAGCCTTCTTCGCGCTGGAGCCGTGGGGCGGGCAGCAGGACGACCAGCGGGCCGGGATGGTCTGCGCGACGGTGGTGAACTCCGCCATCGGGCGGCAGGGGAAGCCGCGGAAGCCGAGTGACTTCTTCCCCGCGCTGGCGCCGCCGAAGGTGAAGCCGGGCGCGGCCGAGCTCCGCGAGAAGGCGGATGCGTTCTTCGGGAGCTTCGGGTAACGGAGGTGGGTGATGGCCAAGCAGACGATCGATGAGATGGCCATCATCATCACGGCCAACTCGGCGAAGCTGGGGCCGGACCTGAACAAGGCGAAGAAGGAGCTCGACAAGTTCGCCAAGGACGCGGCGCGGATGCCCGCGCCGCCGCCGAAGCCGCCCGACATGCGGGCGCACAAGCAGGCCGCGAAGGAGGCGGAGGAGGCCCGCTCGCGCGTGGTGGCCGCGGGTGGGTCTGTCCTCGGGTTCGCGGCCAAGGTCGCCGTCACCGGCGGCGCGATCGTCGCCCTCGAAGCCGGGATCGGCGGGGTGGCCAGCGCGTTCGGCCAGCTCAAGGACAGCGTCCGCATGGCCGCGGAGCTGGAACAAACCCGGCTCGGGTTCGAGGTCATGCTCGGCGACGCCCGCGAGGCGACGCGGCTCGTCGCCGACGTGCGGAAGTACGCCGCCGCCACCCCCTTCAACACGCGGGAGCTCACCGGGGCCACCCGCCAACTCGTCGCCTACGGCCGCTCGGCCGACACGGCGATGCAAGACCTGAAGATGCTCGGGGACGTGTCCGCCGCCTTCGGCGACAGCCTCCCCATCAACGAGCTGGTCTACCTCTACGGCACGCTCTACGCCCAGCAGCGGGCGTTCACCAAGGACCTGTACCAGTTCGCCGGCCGCGGCATCCCGATCTGGGACGAGCTCGCCAAGGTCACCGGCAAGACGGGGGCCGAGCTCCGGGACATGGTCGAGGACGGGCGCATCGGGTTCGCCGAGGTCGAGGCCGCGTTCAAGCGGATGACCGGCGAGGGGGGCCGGTTCCAGAACATGACCGCCCGCCAGGGGCAGACGGTGGCCGGCGTCCTGGAGCAGATGAAGGACGGGTTCGAGCTGCTCAAGATCGAGGTCGGCCAGATTCTGATTGAGGAACTCGGCATCAAGCAGGCGGCGCGCGACCTGGAAGCGTTCGCCGGCCGGCTCCGCGAGAACGCCGGCGAGATTCGACCGGTCGTGAAGCTCGTGGGCGACCTGGCCAAGGCCGGGGCGCAGCTCGCCTACGAGTTCGGGCGGGGCGCCATCGCGGTCGGCTCGATGAACATGGAGACCTTCACCCGCGCCTTCCCGGGCCTGAAGGCGGCGGCGGACTCGTTCCGTCAACTCGTGATTGACGCCCAGAACTTCAAGATTGACGAAGACAAGCTCATCGACTTCGGGATGGACATCGCCGAGGCGACCGCGTCCACCATCGGGGCGATCGTGGATGCGGTGAGCGAGATGTGGGACAAGGCCAAGGAGAAGGCCGCCCCCGTGCTGCGGATCATGGAGCGGATCGACGCCGCGATGAGGCAGTTCGAGAACCGGGGCGACACCGGGGCGGCCCGAGACGTGCGGGACGTGCGGGCCGCGGGCCAGGCGGCAGCCGACGGGCGGGTCGGCGACGTGTTCCGCAACCTCGCCCCCGGGCCGGCGGTGTACACGAACCAGCGTCCGCCGGCGCTGCAAGGCCGCCAGCCGGGCGACGTGGTCAACCCTCTGGCCGTCCCGCCTCCCGTCGAGGGGATGCACCCGGACCGGGCGCGGGAGGAGTGGTCGGCGATGGCCGCGGCCGTCACCCGGCTGACGGCGCAGGTCGAACGAGAGCGCGGCATGGTGGCCGCCGACCGCCTCCGCCCCGTCTGGCTCCAGCAGACGGAACAGCGGCTGGCGGACGTGCGGCGGAACCAGGAGGCATTCCTCGCCGGCCTCAACATGGACCCGACGGTGGCCCGCCGCCACATGGACCAGGGGGACGTGCCGCCCATCCGCGCGGCGGCCCTGCCGCCGGCCGCTCCCCCCAGCGTCCCCGCCTCCCAACTGAGCGCCGAGGACGCCGCCCGCGCGGCCGCGATCGGGCCGGCCGGGCTGTTCGCCCCGGTGCCGCCGGCGGTCAAGAGCTTCGCCCAGCAGGTGCGGGAAGTCACGGCGGAAATTCGCGAGACTCGCCACGCCGCGCAGCGGGAGCGGCGTGAGGCCGAGGCCGCCGCAGCAGCTGCCGCGGCCCAGCGGCTGGCAATCCGCACGGCCGCCCTCGGCCCGGCGGCCGTGCTGGAGACCCCGCCGAACCCGGCCGCGGACCGCCGGTCGGCTCAGTACGCCGCCCTCGGCGGACCGGCCGGGCTATTTCGGGTGGAGCCGCCGCCGATCGCGCCGGACATCCAAGCCCTGGTCAGCGACATCCGCAAGCAGTACGACCCGCGCCGGGAGCTCGCAGCCTACCGGGCTCAGCTGGACCAGATTCAGAGCCGCGGGCTGTTGGGGGACAACACCAACGCCTTCGTTGATCGCGCGTGGCGGGACAAGCTCGGCGAGGTGGCCGGCAAGCTGGGCATCGAACAGGGCCGCTACCAGCTGCCCGAGGCTACGGCCGTCGGTTCGGCCGAGGACGCGCGGATTATCACCGCCTGGCGGACCCAGGGCGCGCAGCC
>DASPHQ010000122.1:0-10524 GCA_035629595.1 Urbifossiella sp.
TCTTCAACACCATCTCGCGCGTCGCCCGGCTGCCCGAGAACGTCTTCCGCGACGTCCTCTTCCGCGGCCCCGGCAAGGTGTCGCAGGCCGTGCTCGGCGGCGGCGAGATGCAGTTCCAACAGCCGACCGACTTCCTCGCCGTCGGCCTCATGCACCCGATCGTCGTCATCCTCTGCTCGGTGTGGGCCATCGGCCGGGCCGCCGGGGCCGTCGCCGGCGAGGTGGACAAGGGGACGATGGAACTCCTCATGTCGCAGCCGGTGCCGCGCAGCCGGCTCATCGTGGCGCACCTGATGGTGGACGCGGTGGCGATCCCGCTGTTGTGCCTGAGCCTCCACGCCGGCACGCGCACCGGCCTGTGGCTGGTCGGGCCGTTCAAGACCGACTACACCGCGGTCCGCGAGCTGCTGGAGAAGAACGGCGGCCCGGCGATGCTGGTGCTGGCGAACATCCCGACCGAGACGGAGGACATCACGCCGGACGTGTCGCGGCAGCCGGCGGCGCTGGTGAACACGGCGGCGCTGATGTTCGCGCTGAGCGGCCTGACGATGGCGCTCTCGGCGGCGGGCCGCAGCCGGTGGAAGGTGGTCGGCTACGGCGTGCTGACCGGCGTGCTGATGTTCGCGGCGAACGTGCTCGGCCAGCTGTGGGACGACGCCGCGTGGGTGCGGCCGTTCAGTGCCTTCTACTACTACCAGCCGCAGCTGATCATGCTGAAGGGCGACTGGACGGCCGACCCGTTCGGACTCACGGGGGTGCCGGTGGTGCCGGTGCTGGTCGCGGTCGGGGCGGTCGGCTACCTCGCGGCGCTGTGGGTGTTCACGCGCCGGGATTTGCCGGCGCCGCTGTGACACCTGTCTCCGCCGCTTGCGGCGTTGCAGGGCGTGCCCTGCAACGCCGCAAGCGGCGAAGCCCCGAGCCCAACCCTCTCTGGGTCATGCCAGTGCTCCCCGACCCGACGGCGCCGTTCGTCGCCATCGACTTCGAGACCGCCGACCACGGCCCCGACAGCGCCTGCGCCGTGGGGCTGGTCCGCGTCGAGGGGTTGCAGGTGGTCCGCCGCGAGGTGGCGCTCATCCGCCCGCCGCGCTCCTACGTGCGGTTCGCCCACGTCCACGGCCTGACCTGGGACAAGCTGAAGGACGCGCCGCCGTTCGCCGACGTGTGGCCGCAACTCGCCCCGGTGCTGGACGGCGCCACGGCCCTCGTCGCGCACAACGCCTCGTTCGACCGGCGCGTCCTCCTCGCGTGCTGCGAAGCGGCCGGGCTCCCCGCCCCGGAGGCGCCGTTCGTGTGTACCGTGACCGTGGCCCGGCGGACGTGGAAGCTGAAGCCGAACAACCTGCCGAGCGTGTGCCGCCGCCTCGGCATCGGCCTCATCCACCACGACGCCGGCTCCGACGCCGAGGCGTGCGCCCGCATCCTCATCGCCGCGCTGGCCGCTACACTTCCCCCATGAGCACCCCCGTCTCGCAGTCGCAGCTCGTCGCGCGCATGCGCGCCGTCGTCGGCCCCGACAACGTCCTCACGTCCGCCGCCGACCTCGCCGTGTACGAGTGCGACGGGTTCACCATCGAGAAGAACAAGCCCGAGGTCGTGGTCTTCCCCACCACCACCGAGCAGATCGTCGGCATCGTCACGGCGTGTCACGAGCTCGGCCTGCCGTTCCTCGCCCGCGGCGCCGGAACGAGCCTCGCCGGCGGCTGCGTCCCCGTCGGCGGCGGCGTCATGATCGGCCTCGCCCGCATGAAGCGCATCCTCGAGATCAACGTCCGCGACGGCTACGCGGTGGTCGAGCCGGGGGTGGTGAACGTGTGGCTGACGACCGCCCTGAAGCCGTTCGGCTACCACTACGCCCCGGACCCGTCGAGCCAGGGCGCCTGCACCATTGGCGGCAACGTCGCCACCAACAGCGGCAGCCCGCACACGCTCAAGTACGGCGTCACCGTCAACCACGTCCTCGGCGTCGAGCTGGTGCTGCCGGACGGCCGCGTCGTCGTCACCGGCGGCCCCTGCCCCGACGCCCCCGGCTACGACCTCACCGGCACCATCGTCGGTTCGGAGGGGACGTTCGGCGTGGTGTCGAAGGTGTGGGTGCGGATCACGCGGAACCCCGAGGCGTACCGCACGCTGCTGGGCGTGTTCGACACTGTAGACCAGGCGACGAACACCATCAGCGACATCATCGGCGCCGGGATGGTGCCGGCGGCGCTGGAGATGCTCGACAACATGTTCATCGGCTCGATCGAGGCGGCGTACCGGCTCGGCTTCCCGCTCGACGCCGGCGCCCTCCTCATCATGGAGGCCGACGGCCTGGAAGCCGGCTTGCAGGCCGAGGCCGACAGCATGGAGGCGCTGGCGCTGCGGAACGGCGCCAGGGAGGTCAGGAAGGCCAACACGGAAGCGGAGCGGCTGGCGCTGTGGAAGGCGCGGAAGGGGGCGTTCGGCACGGTGGGCCGGCTCGGCTACCCGAGCTACTGCACGCAGGACGGCGTGGTGCCGCGGACGAAGCTGCCCGAGATCATGCGGCACATCCGGGCGGTGTCGGCGAAGTACGGCGTCGGCATCGCCAACGTGTTCCACGCCGGCGACGGCAACATCCACCCGGTGCTGCTGTTCGACGAGCGCGACCCCGTTCAGACGCAGAAGGTGTTGGACGCGAGCCACGAGATCCTGGACGAGTGCATCCGCCTGGGCGGCAGCGTGACGGGCGAGCACGGCATCGGCGTGGAGAAGCTGGACTTCATGCCCAAGCTGTTCGCGCCGGCCGACCTGGCGTTCATGCTGCGTCTGCGGGTGGCGTTCAACCCGGAGAACCGGTGCAGTCCCGGGAAGCTGTTCCCGACCGCCGGCGGCTGCGCCGAGCCGAGCGCGACGATGGTGAAGCCGGGCCGCCGCGCGGCGGTGTGAGGGGACACAATGGCGGTTCGAAAGACGGGCTCTCGCCGCATCGTCGTCGACGGAGTCGTGTACCTGTGGCGCGTCCCACGCCGGCCGACCCGTGCGGCCTGGGACGGCAACACCGGCCTCACCGTCACCGTGCAGCAGGCCGGGTGCGCCGGGTCGGTCCTGGCTCTGTGCAGCCCTCGCCGGCACCCGACCGTGGCTCGCGTGTTCGGCTCGCCCGTTGTCTCGGTGCGACCGTCACAGGTAGCGACGGCGATCAGGCAGGCGCTCGAGTTGGGGTGGGAGCCGACACGGCGTGGGCTTGACTTCGGCCTGACGCTTCCGCCGTAGGTCGGGCCGAGTCTTCGAGGCCCGACGGGCGACACCGACCCGCTTCGACGGGCGCGTGATTCGCGCCCCGCGTCGGGTCTCGCGGACTCGACCCGACCTACGGGGCGGCCGGCGGGTCCGCCACATCGGCGGGGGCGGGATCGCTCGCGGGCGGCACAGGGCGGCCCCAGCAGTAATCGACGAGCGGGGGGTGCGCGACCGCGTTCCCGGTCCGGTCGTCCTCGGGGAGGAGCACGATCATCTCCCCCGTCGTCACGACGGCGTCCCGCGAGGGGATCACGTACCTGCGGTGCGGACGGCTCATGTCGGCCTCACGACGTAGAAGTATTCGACGGCGGCGAACGTCCAGCCCGATTCGTCGGGATCCCACGGGGTGGCGTCCGGGTTCCACGGGGGCGGTTCGTCGTCCCCCGCGGCGTCCGCCGATGGTCGGCTGAACAGCGCCACGGCGTGCAGCCCGACCCCGCCCAACGACAAGTATGGCAACCGGACCGACCGGCTGTGAACCACCTCACCCGGGTCGGGCAGCGCGAGGACCAGCCGCGGGCCGCTGTACTCGCTCCGGTACTGCCATCGTCCCGGACGGTGTTCGTGATACACGCCGATCCGTAACTCGGTCGGCCCGGCGTCAGAGGCGTACACCCGGAGGAACATGTCCATCCGCGGAACCGTCCGCGGGAACTCCGTGTCGGCCGGGACGGTCAGCTCGTAGGACACCTCGTACAGGTCGAAGACCTCGCGGCTCCCGTGGCTCCGGATGAGCGTCGTCAGCGCCCAGTGCTGGACGTGGATACCGGGCTGGCTCACGGGCGGGAACCTCCGTGCCGGTGAATTCTACCGTCCCGAACCCGTCGGCGGAAGTCAGGCCTCTCGGAGCGACACGTGGAACCCCTCACCGTCTTCCTCGGCGGCCGCGACCTGGAGATGGCCGAGATCGCCCGGCTCCTCGCCGGCCGGCCGGGCGTCGCCGTGTGCGACCACGGCCCGGCCTGGGGCGTGCGGGCGTCCGCCTACCTCCCCGAACTTCGCGCCGCCCTCGCCGCCGGCCGGCGGGCCGTGCTCGTCGAGCTGGCCGACGACCTGCCGGCCGACCTGCCGCGCGACCGGCTGACGTGGGTGGACCACCACGGCCCGCTCGCCGGGGCCAACCGCCCGACCTCGTTGGAACAGGTGTTCGCGCTGCTGGGCCGACCGGCCGGGGAGTGGACGCGCGACCGGGAGCTCGTGGCGGCCAACGACCGCGGCCACATCGCCGGCCTGCTGCGGGCCGGGGCGACGGCGGCCGAGGTGCGGGACATTCGCGCGCGAGACCGGCGGGCGCAGGGGGTCACGGCCGACGAGGAGGCGTCCGGGCAAGAAGCGGCGGCCGCGGCCGAATCCCACCTCGGCGGGCGGCTCACGGTGGTACGCTTGCCGCACGCGCGCACGGCCGTGGCGACCGACTTCCTGCACCCGGCGCTGGGCGGTCCGGGGTACGAGAATCTGGTGGCGCTGTGCCCCGGGGAGACGGTATTCTTCGGGTCCGGGGCGGCCGTCGCGGCCCTCCGCGCCGCGCACCCCGACGGGTGGTACGGCGGGGAGCTGCCGGCCCGCGGGTTCTGGGGCGTCGGCCGCCCGCTCCCCCTCCCCGACCTCCTCCGCACCCTGGAGCCGGCCCTGTGACCCAGCCGTCGTTCGACCTGCCGGTGAAGAAGTACCGCAACATCCTGATCTGGCCGCTGCTCCTCCGCGGGAACCCGGCCGGCGACGGCCCACCCCTGGCCCGCTGGTCGAAGGTGTTCACCGACGCCGGGTGGGAGGCGAACCACCCGACGAAGGTCGTCCAGAACGGCCGCGAGGTGTGGCGCGTGCCGGCCGGGAACCCGTACGAGGAGGTGGTGTACTTCCACCCGTTCGTCCGCGACTTCCTGTACGGCGACGGGACGACCGAGCCGAAGGACCGGGCCATCCACCGCCTCAATCACCCGAAGGCCAAAACCGTCCGGGTGGCGTTCACCTCGTTCCGCTTCGCGCCGTGCCAGGAGGACGTGACGCTGCGACTGACGGTGGACCGCGTCGAGCTCTACCTGTGCAAGCCGAACGTGGCGCTGTTCGTGGTGGAGGTGAGCACCCCGGTCCACGACGCCGACCCGACCCGGCCCGTCACGCTCGCCCAGGTGCTCGACTTCCAGGACCAGTTCCGCCGCATCTACCCGCCGTTCTGGTACGACACCCCCGCGAAGGGCGACGACGCGACCAACCCCGGGCTCTGCATGAAGTCCGTCGAGTGGTTCGCCCAGGCGGGGCCGATACCGCCGAAGATCGACCCGCTGGTCCCGCACGACTGCACCGCCCGGGCCGGAACCTTCAAGGACTTCACTGCGGACGGGGCGGAGCCGCCGGTGTTCGCCCACTGGCGGTACTTCCTCGCCCCGCTCTGCCCGCTCCACACCCGCCACGACATCGACGCCGACACCCTGTGCTACCAGCAGATCATGGACGAGCGGATCCCGGCCCTGAGCTACGTCGGGGTGGACGACAGCGCGGCCATCACCCCCGGCGACCTCGACCGCCTCACCTTCTTCGACGCCGCCGGGGCCGACGACTTCCCGTACGACCGCGGGTTCCTGGACGAGCACCGGAAGCGTCACACCTACGAACGGTTCGCCCACTATGGCACGCGGTTCCTGTTCAGCGGGTACGGGTTCACGACGGTCGGGAACGTCGGGGACTACTTCTTCGGCACGGTCCTGGAGGGGCACTTCCGGCACCACTACTTCAAGCTCGGCCTGCTCGCGCACTACCTGCGGGCGAGTCTGCTCGGCTTCGCGGACGAACTCGCGGAGGCGATCAAGCTGCTCCAGGGCGAGGGGGACGTGCTGACGGAGTGGTCGAACCCGAAGTTCCGCGACAAGGTGCAGCAGATTCAGACGCGGTTCCTGAAGTTCCGCAACCGGTCGTGGTTCCCGGAGGTGTCGAACCAGCAGCAGGGGAGCGAGCTGCACCAGAAGTGGTTCGCCCATCTGAGCCTCGACACCCTGTTCCGCCAGGTGTGCGACACGAGCGCCCAGCTCCACGCCAGCCTCGCCGAGCACGAGACCCGGCAGCTGAGCCGGTCGCAGGAGAAGCTGGCCAAGATCGCCGCGATCGTCCTGCCGCTGTCGGTCGCCCTGTCGGTGCTGTCGGTGCTGTTCGCCAGCGTGATTCCGTCGCAACCGGAGAAGCCGACCCCGGACTCCATCCACGCGGACTTCTACCTCCGGTTGGGTCTCTGGACGCTGATCCCCGCACTGCTGTTCGGCGGGCTACTCGCGTTCTCGAAGCCGCTGCGGGCGGTGTGGAGGCGGGTTTGGAGGTGGGCCCGGAGGTGGAGGGAATGGGAGTAGCTCGCGACGGCGCAACCGATTGCGTTCGTCACATCGACCAATACACTTGTTTCCGCGACCCGGTGGGGGGCGGCGGAAACAATAATCTCGCTCAAACTGTCGCTCGCGGCCGGTTTGGCGCTTGACAACGGCCGGAACTCCAGACCGGCCACCCGCCCCGCCGACGACTCGCACGTCGGTTCGACTGACCGGGAGATTCCGACTACTATTCGTTTGCGACCGCGGAACCGGTGGGGTAACCTGCCCACTCGTCAACGATCCGCCCGTTCGGTCGCCGGGGCACGCCCATGCCGCAGTACGTGCTCCGCGTCGAGGGCGTCAACCACGCCAACGTCATCGACGACACCGACGACCTGAGCACCCGCCGCGGCGGCGGGCTCATGCTCCTCTACGCCGTCCGACAACTCGCCCCCTCCTTCCCCGAGTTGACCCCGCAAGCCACCGGGGCGTCGGTCGGCCTGTTCACCCTCGACGCGGCCGACGACGGCGCCGCGGAGGCGGTGGCCGAACGGGTCCGCCGGCACTTCCACGACGACGACCTCGAATACCCCCTCAACGACGCGGCGACCCGGACGGGCCACCTCCCGCTCCGCCACGGCACGTTCGTGGTCGACGTGGTGCGCGCGGACGGGTCGGCCGTCGAGCGGGCGACCGCCGCGAACCGCTGGCGACAGTGGCAGGAACCCACCGTGTCGCTGGCCGGGGTGTGGGACGCGGCCGCCGGCGAGTGCTGGCAGAACTGCGTCCGGCCGGCGGTCCGCGGGCGGCAACTGCGGAAGGACCGGCAGCACGACGTGTGCGAGTCGGTGTACCGGCGGCACGAGTACGGCCGGGAGCAACGACAGCGGTTCTACCCCGAGGTGATCGGCGTCGACGCCGACTTCACCGACACGTTCGAGGGGATCAGCGACCGCACCGGCCTCGCGCCCCACCCGACGCACAACAAGCTCGCCGTCTTCTACGCCGACGGCAACAAGTTCGGGGCGATCGGCCGCGAGAAGTTGGCCGCGGGAATGGGCGAGTACAAGGAGTGGTCGGACGCGCTGCAGAACCACCACAAGAAACTGCTCGCCGGCCTCGTGACGCACGCCAAGGACGACCCCGCGTGGCTGAACGGCGGCGCCATCCGCCTCGAAACGCTCCTCTGGGGCGGCGACGAACTCCTCTGGGTCGTGCCCGGCTGGAAGGGCTGGGAGTTGGTCGAGCGGTTCTTCGGCCAGCCGCACACGGTCCAGGAACGGCCGCTCACCTACGCCGCCGGCCTGGTCTTCTGCGGAACCCGAACGCCGATCCACAACGTCGTCACGCTCGCCCACCGGCTCGCGGACGAGGCCAAGAAGGCGAGGGAGGGGCACAGCCTCGCCTACGAGGTGCTCGAGTCGTTCGACGACATCACCGGCGACTGGGACGCCCACCGCCGCCGCTGGCTCCCCCCGAGCACGAAGGCATCCACCGACCCGCTCACCATCAACCCGGCTCAGGACTCGGCGTTCTGGACCGCCCTCCGGGCGGTCGCCGCCGCCCCGGACTTCCCGATGCGGCAGCTGTACCTCCTCGCCCACGCGTGGCGGACCGGCGAGCCCACCGAGCCGCACCGGAAGCGGCTGACGGCGTCCGGCGTGGGGGCCGCGCTCGAGACCGTCCTGGCCGGGTTCGGCGACCCGGAGGTCGGCTGGCTCCACCTGCTTCAGATGCTCCCGTACGTCCCCGTGCGGGAGGGCGCCGAATGAGAACCCACCACCGCCTCGACGTCACCCTCACCCTGCTCGGCCCGATCCTCACCCGCGGCGGGGAGGCCGCCCGCGCCGGCCTCGACGCCGCCGTCGCCCGCAATAGCGACGGCTTCCCGATGCTGCCGTACTCGCTCGTCAAGGGGAAGGTCGTGGACGCCCTGCGCCGCCTCCACCCGGGCGCGTTCGAGCGCCGCGACGTGAACCGCAAGCCGAAGTTCCGCGCCAGCGACCGCCGGCTCGCCGACTGGTTCGGCAACGCCACGGCGGACGGCGGGTACGACCCGGACCGCGGGCGGGTGCGCTTCTCCGACTTCGTCGCCGCCGCGAAGGGGAACGAGAAGGGGGTGATCGAGCGGGTGCGGATCGACCCGGACACCGGCGCCGCCGCCGGCCGCATGCTGATGATGCTCGAAGCCCCGTTCGGGTACGGCGAACCCGTCGCCTTCCGCGGCACCGTGGACCTCGTCGGCGACGCCGGCGAGGCGGACGCGCTGCGGGATCTGCTGGACAAGGCGTTCGCGGCGGTGCCGGCGTTCGGGGCGCTGAAGACCGTCGGGTTCGGCCGCACGCAGAAGGTCGACGTGACGGTCGCGGCGGTGCCGGTGTCGGCCGCGGGCACGCCGGCCGTGGGGCCGGTGCTGGCGGTGCAGTGGACGCCCGACCGGCCGCTCTGTCTCGTCGGGCCGAAGCACTCCCGCAACCACTTCGAGTCGCTGGAGTCGATCCCGGGGTCGGTGCTGAAGGGGGCCGCGGCCCGGCTGCTGCTGGAGGTGTGCGGGGCGGCCGGCACGGAGGTCACGCCCGCCGCCACCGACGGACACTTCCCGCTCCTCGGCCGGCACTTCGCACTCGTCCGCTTCGGCGAAGCCCGGCCCGTCGCGCCCGGCCGCTCCCGGCCCGTCGTGGCTCCGCTGTCGGTGGTGGTGTCGTCGGCCGACGAGGACAAGGGGAAGTGGTACGACGTGGCCCGGGAACCGAAACCGCGGCTGATCGGCGGGCTCGCGCCGCGGTTCGTCGCGGACTGGAAGCCGGACGAGGAGGAGCGCGTTCGGGCGGCGTTCGGCTGGCCACCGGTGCGGACCGAGCGGCGGACGCGCACGTCCGTGAACGCCGACACCGGCCGGGCCGCCGACGAGGAGCTGTTCTCCTACGGCCTGGTGGTCCCGGACGACCTGACGTGGGACGGGGTGATCGGCCTGCACGACGTGCCCGACGGCGACCGACCGGGGGTGGCCGCCGAACTGGCCCGGCTCCTGACCCACGGCCTGCCGCACGTCGGCAAGACGCGGGCCGTCGCCGCCGTGACGTGGCTCCCGCGGCCGACGGCCCCGGCCGTCGCGAGCCGTCACGCCGAGGGGCCGCACGTCGTCACCCTTCAGACCGACTTCCTGATGACCGACCCGGACCTGTTGAAAGACGGTGCCCCGCTCCGCGACGTGTACGCCGCGTTCTGGGCGGAGGCGTCCGGAGGGGCGCTTCGCCTCGAACGGTTCTTCGCCCGGCAGGCGCTCCAGGGGGGCTACCTCGCCCACCGGTTCGGGCGGGGCGGGTACGAGCCGTTCCTGGTCACCGACCGCGGCAGCGTGTTCGTCCTCACCGCGACCGGCACCGGCGACCCGGGCGCAGTTCTCGACGGCTGGGCCGAGCGCAGCCTGCCGCTGCCCGGCTGGGTGAAGGTCCGCTACGGCGAGCCGCTGTGGAAGACGTGCCCGTTCCTGCCGCACGCCGGGTTCGGCGAGGTGGCGATCGACCTGGACTGCCACACCGACCCCGAACACCAGCCGCCATCATGATCACCGGCCGGTTCACCACCACCGCCCCGCTCCACGTCGGCTGCGGGCTGCCGACCACGCACCCGGACATCATCGACGACTCGGGCGAGAAGCCCGAGCCGAGCGACGTGCAGGCGGTGGTGGCGGACTACCGCCACAAGCCCTGCGTCCCCGGCACCGCGGTCAAGGGCGTGCTGCGGGCGTGGGCCGAACGGTTCTTCCCGAACCACCGGGCGATCGACCGGGTGTTCGGGTCGCCGAACGCCGACGCGGCCGACGCGGAATCCGGTCGCGCCGACTTCCTGACCGCGTTCGTGGACCCGCCGTCCGCCACCGACCTCGACCGGTTCGCCCGGCACCTGCCGTACTGGCGGGCCGACCGGCTGACTGCCGTGGCCAGCAACGTCTGCCTCGACC
>DASPHQ010000123.1:0-5308 GCA_035629595.1 Urbifossiella sp.
CGTGTCCCAGGTGTACGCCACCGCCTTGCCGATCCCGCGGAACACCGCGAACGCCACCGTCGACAGGCCCTCGGTGGAGTCCGACACGCCCGCCACCCCGGTCGCCCACCCGAAGAAGCCTTCGATCAGCTCGCCGACGGCGGTGAGCAGCGAGCCGGCCAGCTCGACGCCGACGGTGAACGCCGCCCCGAGCCCCGCCCCCACCTTGTCGATCAGGTCGCCGAACCGGTCGGAGAGGCCGGCCGCCACGTCGGACACGGCCAGGATGCCCGGCCCGAACGCCGCGAAGAACTTGCCGCCGACCTCACTCACCGTCGCGCCCACCTGGTCCATCGCCGCCACGATCCCCTGCAGCGGGCCGGCCTCCGGCCCCGTCGCCTTCTCGGCGAACCCGCGGATCATGTCCGGGATGCCCGAGAGGACCTCGAACCCCTTCATGATCCCGCCGGCCACCAGCCCGCCGACGGCGCCGGCCGCGCCGCCCAGCGCCGCCCCGCCCAGCAGCTTGGACAGGAACCCGCCGCCGCCGCCCTTGCCGCCCACGTTGTCGAGCTTCCGCCCCACGTCGCCGGCGAAGTCGCTCACCTTCCGCTCGGCCTGGTCCAGGCCGGCGGCGAGCCCGTCCGCGTTCGCGGACAGGACGACGCTCGCGCTGCCGATCGCCGTGCTACTCATTCACGCTCGGGAACTTGTCGGGGGTGAGGGAGTCGAAGAAGGCCCGGACCGCCGCGCGGGACGCCGGCCGCCGCTCGCGCCAAACCAGGTCGGCCGGCTTCGCCTTCCCGCCCCAGGTCGCGCCGACGTAGGCGGCGCCGTTCGCCGCCACCACCTCCGCCCGCTCGGCCGGGAACCCGCGGGCCGCCCCCCACTGTTCCCAGAAGAGGAACTCGGCCGCGCTCATCGCCAGCACGGCGGACAGCGGGAGCGAGAGGGCGAGGGCGATCCGGCCGGCCGCGATCAGTTCGGGGTCGGCCGCGAGACTTTTCCCGCGTCGTCCTCGCCGTCCTTGCCGAGCCCGTTCCGCCGCGCTACCTCCTCGCTGATGACGTCGACCGCGAGGGCCGGCAGCGCCGCCGCGTCCGCCTCGGTCAGCAGCTGCCCGCCGTTGTCGGGGTCGATCACGGCCAGCGCGATCAGCTTGTGCTGGAGCACGTGCGCCGCGTCCGGCTCCTTCCGGTTCGCCCGGTACCACGCCAGCAGCCCCACGCGGTCGGACGCCGCCAGGGGCCGGAGGTGGACGCCGAACCCGTCCACCTCGAACGCGACCGGCTTCCCGCGAAGCCCGGCCATCAGGTCGTCTTTCCGCATGGTCGTTCGTCGCCCGTGTTGAAGGGAGGTCGGAGCCACGCCGGTATGTACCGGCCCGGCCGCGGTGCCGCGGTTCGGCCCCCTCAACGAAGCGGCCCGGCGGCGGTCACCGCCGGGCCGGCCGGGTCGATCGAGGCCGCGCCTACACCGCCGCGCCGGTCACCGCCACCGTCCCGACCACCAGCACGATCCCGTCGGCGTTCACCGGCTGCTGGACGTGCGAGGTCAGCACGCCCGGGAACGTCTTCGTCCACGGCGAGCTCGGGGTGATGTCCGTGATCTTCCACTGCTTGGCCGCGCCCTTGTGCGCGTCGAGCCGGTTGAACTGCGTCTTGTTGTGCTCGTAGGTGAACGTGAAGTCGACCGGCGTCTTGACCGTCGGCACGCGCGTCACGACGCCGCCGCCGTTGAGCCGCTTGCTCTCGGCCATGCCGACGACGCCGTCCTCCGGGGGCTGCACCTCGGTGATGTCGTCGATGTCCACGAACGCCGAGCTGGCGCCGTCGTTCACCGCGAGTGCCCACCCGCTGCCGATCTGACTCATTGAGCCCCCGTGTCAGGCCGTGGGTTGGAACCACACGCCGAAGGTTTCCGATTGCAGCCGCACGCCGTCGTCCGTGATGCCGGCGGTCGAGTCTTCCCAGAACGTCCCGTGGACGCCGGCGGCCAGGTCTCGCCACGCCGGCGAGTCGCCCGGGGCGAGGGCGTCCCGGACGGCCGCCCCCAGCGCCTGCGCCGCCGCCTCCGTGTCGGCGTAGCAGTCGACCTGCAGCGTCCACCGCCGGAGCCCGCGCCCGCCGTTCAGCCGCGAGCCGCCCTCGGCCCCGAGCTTGGTCACGACGATCGCGGGCGCCCCGGCGTCCTGCGTGTCGGCCACGGTGTAGACCCGGCCGTCTACCGCGTCGTTGACTGCGGCCGTGGCCTTCAGCTTGGCGACCGTTGCCTGTTCCGCGCTGGCCGCCACGCTACTTCCTCTTGCCCTTCTGGGCCGTCCGGGCGGCCGCCTTCTCGATCAGCTTCTGCGTCTCGCCCACCAGCACCCGCTGCGACTCTTCCATCGCGCTGGTCTTCGTGGCGTCGAACGCCGGCCCGAGGAACGGCTTGGCCGCCGCCCCCGGGTGCCGGCCGCCGTTCAGCCCGTGCGACTTCGCGCCGCCTTCGACGATGTGCGCGATGTACGCCGGCACGTGCTTCCGGGTCCGCCCCGACTTCCCCACCGGCACCTGCTTCTCCACCTTCTTGCGGGGGCCGACCACGACGTACGCGAGCGTCTTCCCGCGCGTGCCCTTCACCGACTTCATCCCCAGCGCCTGCCGGAGCCCGCCGCCGCCCCGCCCCGCCCGCCGCGGGGCGCGGGCCTTCGCCGCCGCGACCACCAGCTTCCCGCCCGCCTTGACCGCCTTCAGGGTCGCGGTCCGCTGCTGCGACAGCTTCGCCACCTCGCGGATGCCGGAGGTGTCCACCGCCACGCCGGCCCGGATCGGCTTCGCCACCCGCTACCCCACCAGCGTTGCGACCGTCTGGAACCCCCGCCCCTCCGCCGCCCGCTCCCGCCACGCCCCCGTGACGCCGTAGGTCGTGCCGTCGATCTCCACCCGGTCGGCCGCGGTCAGCGGCACCTCACACCGGAACCGCAGCGTGTGGGTGCGGAACGTCTGCCGCGGCGCCGCCGCCGTCTCGCCGCCGGCCGCAGCGTCGAACCGGGCCGCGTGCCGGGTCGTGTCCGCCGGCGGGTCGGGCCAGCTCTCGACTTCCTCGCCGGTCGCGTCCGGGGCCGCGAGCTGGACGGGGAGGATCGTCACCCACTCGCGGTAGCTGCCGAGGCCGGGCATTACTCCCCCACCCCCGCCATCCGGGGGGCGTCGTACCCGAACCCGCGGACGTCGAGGGCGTCGAGCACCCGCCGAGCTGCCGGCGGTATCGCCCGGTCCCCGCCGTCCGGGTTCGCGTGCCGGTCCGCCACCAGGGCGAGGACCGCCGCCTTCGCCGACCGCGGGACCGCCGCCGCCAGGCCGTAGCCGGCGACGTAGGTCACCACCACCGACCCGGGCCGCCCGGCCTGCGTCGCCGGCCACCCGCCGCCGTCGGCGACCGGCACCACACGACCCGGCTCCGAGCCGGTGGCGACGTGGTACTCGGCCGAGTCGAGCGTCTGCAGGTCGCCGGCGGCGTCGTAGTACGCGACCGACGTGACCGACTGGAGCGGCGGCCGCGGCAGGTCGATCGTGCGCCGGCCGCGGGGGAAGCCGTCGAGGTGGAGCGCGAGCGTCTGCGTCACGAACGCCCGCCCGCACTCGTCCTCGGCGATCTCCCGGCACTCCGCGACGAGCGCGGTGAGGTCGTCGTCCTCGGCGTCGACGGTGACGCGCAGCCGCTTCTTCGCCTCGGTCAGCGAGACGGGCTCCGCGGCCGGAGGGGTGACGACCTTCACGCCGACCGGCACGGGACACCTCGATCGAGGTCAGCAATCGGGGGCCGTGGAATCGAACGCACGCGGCCGGGGTAATGAGCCCAGGTTGAGCGCCAGCCCGCCCCCGAGAGATCGCCCCGAGTTGCCCCGGGGCGATGGTGCCAGGGATGCTATCCCCGGTGTCGAACCGCTTACGTGTTGGCGGTGAAGACCGCCGCCCAGGTCGTGTCGTCGACGGCCTCGAAGATCGAGTGCGTCTTCCCCTCGATCGTGACGGCCGCGTTGGTCGTGCCGTCGTTGACGTCGTCGCCGGTCGCCGGGTACACCTTCAGCCCGTTCGTGGCGTCCGACGTGTAGACCGACACCCGCCGGCCGGCCACCGCCTCCGGCAGGATCACGCCCTTCGTGCCGTCGGCACCGCTGACCACGTTGAGGCCGTCGGACAGCGCCGCCGCGTCGCCCTGCGCCGACCCGGCCGCCGCCACCGCCGTCACCGGCGCCGTGCTTCGGTAATCCGCCACTGCCCACCCCCGCGCGTTGTGTGTGCGTTGAGAAGGGGCCGGGCGACGCGCCCGGCCCGGACCCGCCGGCTTACGCCTGGAGCAGGTGCTTGATCGCCGCCGTGTTGACGCACTTCGAGTCCGACCGCATGAAGCCGAGGAACCCGACCTGGTCCTTCTCCGCGTACCGCTCGTCGAGCCGGCGGACGCGGACGACGCCCACGTCGCGGATCTTGTGCTTCGACAGGTCGCCGAACAGCACGTGCTTGCTCGCCGTCACCGGGATCCCGCCCGCCCCGTTGCTCTGGGCCATGTGCTGGTTCACCGCCACCGCGTACCCGTTCAGCCGCAACTGCTCGGCCGAGGTGCCGTCGGCGTAGCTGGCGCGGATCAGGGGGCGCTTGTCGTCGGTGCCGACCGTGAGGCTCATCAGGTAGGCGAGCGTCGAGTCGTGCATCATGTACGCGGCCTGCGGGCTCTTCCGGTGGGCCGGGTCGACCGAGTGGGCGAGCCGCACCAGCTCGCTCGGCAGGATGACGCCCGCGGTCCCGGAGGTGACGCCGAGCGTCGAGGCCGTGACGATCCCCTGCGGCTGGCCGGTCCCGCTCCCGGTCGTGAACCGCTTCCCCTGGATGCGGCCGATGCGGGTGCCGAGCTGGTCGCCGAGGAAGAACTCCAGGTCGAACTCGGAGTCGTTGAGCAGTTCGAACGGGACCAGGATCCCCTTCGAGCTGAACTTGTACGCCCCGAACGTGACGCTGCTGAACGTGTCGTCGGCGAACGCCGTCTCGGCGTTCTCCCCGACGATCTCCCCCTCGTTGCTCGTGTCGTCCTCGGTCGGGTACGGGACGCTGCCGCCGGTCTCGGTGGTGAACTGGCCGCAGTAGCCGCGGAGGTTCGTCCACTCGACCAGGGCCGATTCGAGGGCGCCGCTGAACCCCTGGGCCACCGTCACGCCGCCGTTGCTGGCGACCGACAGCGACCGGGTCTTGAGCCGCGACCCCGGGCCGCCGACGCGGAACTCGAAGCTCTTGGCGCGCGGGCTGAGCCCGGTCCGCTTGCACGCGGCCTTCTGGCGCTCGGTGAGCGG
>DASPHQ010000124.1:0-5787 GCA_035629595.1 Urbifossiella sp.
GGCCGGCTCGGGAGGTGAAACGCAAACGGCCCACCCCTTCGGGTGGGCCGCGTCGCTTCACGCTCGCTCGCGCTCAGACGGTGACGCAGGCGGCGTCGTCCGGGGTGACGTTCACCCGCTTGCCGCCCTGGTCGAAGTACACCTTGCCGGCGGTCGTGGCGTACAGGAAGTCGTTGCTGGCCCGGCGGACGAACCGGCCGGGGGCGAACTTCGTCCCGCACTGCACCACGATGATGCCGCTCTGCTTCACCGCCTGGCCGCCGTAGATCTTCACCCCGCGGCGCTTCGGCTTCGAGTCGCGGCCGTTCTTGACCGACCCCTGACCCTTCTTGTGTGCCATGACCGAATCCCCCTGTGGCGCAGTCGAAAGCGCTTAGTCTACGGCGCCCACTGCGGGTGTCCAGGCATCGAGCCGTCGCTCGGGGCCGGTAGCCGCGGGCTTCAGCCCGCGCCACGTCGGCGGTGTCCGAAGGGCGTGGCTTCCCGGTGCTACGCCAAAGGTGGGCGCGGGCTGAAGCCCGCGGCTACCGGCCCCGAGCCGAAACAACTCAGCCCGCGTCCTTCTGCCGATACCCTGCCACCTTCACCGGCACCACGTTCGACGCCAGCCCGACCAGCGCCAGGGCGCGCACGAACGTGTACGTCAGGTCCACCTCCCACCACCGGTGACCCTGCGAGCACGCCCGCGGGGCCGCGTGGTGGTTGTTGTGCCACCCCTCGCCGTTCGTCAGCAGCGCCACCCACCAGTTGTTCCGGCTGTTGTCGGCCGTGTCGTAGCTCTTGTAGCCCCAGCGGTGCGCGGCCGAGTTCACGAACCAGGTGATGTGCCACACGTACACCGTCCGCACCAGCACGCCCCACACGAACACCTGCGTCCCCAGCTGCACCGCGGCGTCCGTCGTGTCCATCACCGCGAAGCCGATCCCGAACCCGATGGCGGCGATGAGCAGCGCGTGGATCAGGTACACGAGGGTCCACTTGTGGCCGCGGTGGAGCCAGCGGAGGTACGGGTCGGCCAGCAGGTCCGGGACGTACTTCTCGTAGCTGCTCAGCCGGTTCCGCTCGACGTCGGTGGTGTAGATCCAGCCCATGTGGCCCCAGAAGAAGCCGTCGCGCGGCGAGTGCGGGTCGCCCTCGGCGTCGGACTTCTGGTGGTGGACGCGGTGGTTCAGCACCCACCACAGCGGCGACCCCTCCAGGCTGCACACCCCGCAGGTGATGAACACCCGCCGCAGCCACGTCGGGAACTTCACCGCGTCGTGCGTTAGCATCCGGTGGTAGGCCAGGTTGATGCCGAGCGAGCCGAAGATGAAGTTGCCGACGAGCAGCGACGCGACGCCCCACCACGTGAAGACGTAGGGGAGAAACGCGGTCAGCGCCAGCAGGTGAATCACGATCAGCGTGACGAGGAACCCGCCGATCAACTTCGGCCGGGGGGCGGATTTCGAGGGTATGACGGAGGCGGGAGCGGAAGCGATACTGCTCACGGAGTTGTCTCGCGGGGTGACCGTCATTCTACGGTTGCGGCGGCCGTCCGGCGACGGGAGAATGACCCCGCCGACAGTCTGACGACCCAACCGGGTCCGGGGATTCACGCCGTGCCGTACACGCCGACCGAACTGATGATCTGCGCCGCCGCCCGCGAGCTGGACGACGGCACCACCGTGGCCGTCGGCACCGGCGTGCCGTGCGCCGCGGCAATGCTGGCGCAGCGGACGCACGCCCCGAACCTGGTCGTGCTGTTCGAGTCCGGCAGCCTCGCGCCCCAACTGCCGACGATGCCGGTGAGCGTCGGCGACAGCACGACGCAGCACCGGGCGCTGATGGTGACGAGCATGGCCGACGTGATGCAGTTCTGCCAGCGCGGCCTGGTGGACGCCACGTTCCTGAGCGGCGCCCAGATCGACCCCTACGGCAACCTCAACTCGACGATGATCGGCACGGACTACGCCCGCCCGAAGGTGCGGCTGCCGGGCAGCGGCGGCGCCAACGACCTCGCCAGCTTCTGCTGGCGGACGCTGATCATCCTGAAGCACGACGCCAAGAAGTTCGTCCCGAAACTCGACTTCCTGACGACGCCGGGTTACCTGACCGGCCCCGGCGCCCGCGAGGCGGCGGGCCTGCCGGCGGACACCGGCCCGGCGCGGGTGATTACCGACCTGTGCGTGCTGGACTTCGCCGCCGACACGAAGCGGATGCGCGTGCGCAGTCTGCACCCGGGGGTGACGCTGGAGCAGGTTCAAGCCGCGACCGGCTTCGAGCTGCCGGCGTGCGACCCGCTCGGCACGACGCCGGCGCCGACGGACCGCGAGCTGACGCTGCTGCGGACGGAGGTGGACCCGAACCGCTACATCCTGGGCCGGGCGGGGTGATACGGGGTCACGCCTATGGGGTGTAGCGCGCCCCGGTGACGACGACCGTCGCCTGATCCTCGAACACCTCGAAATCGACCGTCACGGGCGGCTCCGTCAGAATGCGACGGTGGCCGACCCGCGACTCGCCGGCGACACGCGGGTCGGCCTGCAACAGCGCGTCGATCCGCGCCATCGCCCGGGTGACCGCCTGCCCGGCGGGCGTGCCCCACAGCGGCGTGTAGTCCCGGGCAAGGTCGTTGAGCGGACCGTCCAACCAGATGACGGTCCAGTTCATAGCCCCGCCGCTCCCTTCTCGCCCAACTGCTCCAGGTAGGCGATCGCCTCCGCCGTGGTACGACCGTTGGTGCCGTCCCACTTGCGGACCACGCCGCGGGCCGCGTCCTCGGCGTCCTGCCGGTCGAACTCGGCCTTCACCAACTCGGACTGCAACCGGCGGTACGCCTCGTCCGGCAGGTAGTGCCCGACCAGCTTCCCGTCCGGGGTGCGGATCTCCAGGTGTTCGTTCAGCCCGTTCAGCTTCGCCCGCAGGGCGTCGTCCAGCGTCACCGTGCCCATGTCTCGCCTCCGTGGTGCATCGTTAGCATACCCGCCCGGCCCGTCCGCGCGGAAGGGGGCGTCCGGCCCTAAAATGCCCGCCGGGGCCGCGCCGGCGCGGCCCCGCCACGGACCCCGGGCGGCCCCATGCTCCTGCTCAGCTGCACCAACCTCGCCCGCGGGTACGGGGCCACCCCGCTCTTCGAGAACGTCACGTTCGAGGTCCACGCCGGCGAGCGGATCGGCTTCGTCGGCCCCAACGGCGCCGGCAAGTCCACCCTCCTCCGCTGCCTCACCCACCCCGACGAGGCCGACGCCGGCAGCGTCACCCTCCACGCCGGCGCCCGCCTCGGCACCCTCCAACAGGTCGCCGAGTTCGCCCCCGGCCGCTCCCTCTTCGCCGAAGCCAAGTCGGCGTTCGACGAGCTGTTGGCGACGCAGAAGGAGTTCGAGCGCGTCGCCGAGGAACTCGCCGCCACCGCCGACGACACCCAGCGCCGCCTGCTGTCGCAGAAGTTCGACCGCCTCGCCGAGCTGCTGCGCCACCACGACGCCTACGAGCTCGACCACAAGGTCGAGTCCGTCCTCAGCGGCCTCGGCTTCCGCGAGGCCGACTTCGCCCGCGACGTGGTCACCTTCTCCGGCGGCCAGCAGCGGCGCCTCCTGTTGGCGAAGCTGCTCCTCAGCGCGCCGGACGTGATGCTCCTCGACGAGCCGAGCAACCACCTCGACATCGACACCACCCGCTGGCTCGAAGACTACCTCGCCCGCCAGCCCGAAGGCATGCTCGTGGTCAGCCACGACCGCTACTTCCTCGACAAGGTGGTGAACAAGATCTTCGAGCTGCACGACCGCAGGGTGACGAGCTACCCCGGCAACTACCACCAGTACGTCCGCCTCCGCGACGAGCGGTACGAGCGGCAGCTGAAGGAGTACGAGGCCCGCCGCGAGTACGTCGAGAAGCAGGAGGAGTACATCCGCAAGAACCACTACGGCCAGCTCGCCAAGCAGGCGCAGTCGCGGATGAAGGCGCTCGACAAGCTCGACGACGTGGAGAAGCCGACGCGCGTCTCGGGGCCGCGGATCGCCTTCCAGAGCGTCAGCCGGTCCGGCGACACCGTGTTCAGCACGGAGGAACTCACGAAGCGGTACGGCGACAAGGTGCTGTTCGAGAACCTGAACTTCGACCTGCCGCGCGGCAAGCGGCTCGCCATCATGGGGCCGAACGGCTGCGGCAAGACCACGCTGCTGCGCCTCCTCCTCGGCGACGAGGAGCCGACCTCCGGGAAGGTCCGCCGCGGGCACCTCGTCTTCCCCGGCTACCTCGACCAGCACCTGAAGGTGCTCGACGAGGACAAGACGGTGATGCGCGCCGTGTGGCCGGACGACGAGCCGGACCACACCGAGCAGAAGATGCGCGACCTCCTCGGCACCTTCGGCCTGCACGGCGAGACGGTGGAGCAGCCGGTGCGGTCGCTGTCGGGCGGCGAGCGGAGCCGGGCGGCGCTGGCGAAGCTGACGGTGAACGGCGTGAACCTGTTGATCCTGGACGAGCCGACGAACCACCTCGACCTGTGGGCGTGCGACGCGCTGGAGGAGGCGCTGAAGGCGTTCGGCGGCACCGTCATCGTGGTGACGCACGACCGCTACTTCCTCAACCGCGTCGCCGACCTGCTGATCGTGCTCGACGGCGCCGGCGGCAGCGAGGTGGTGTACGGCAACTACGACACGTTCGAGCTGCTGCGCCAGGCGCGGGAGCGGGCGGCCGCCGAACAGGCGAGCGGCCGGCGTGAGCCGGCTGTTCTTGCTGGCGCGTCGGACGCCAAGCCGGCGAAGCGGAAGCGGGTGTTCCCGTACCGGAAGGTGCCGGACCTGGAGGCGGACATCGCGGCGACGGAGGCGAAGGTGGCGGCGCTGGAGGCGGCGCTGCAGACGCCGGACGTGTACCGCGACGCCCCGAGGCTGCGGCAGACGACGACCGACCTGGGGGCCGCGAAGGACGCGCTGGCCCGGCTGTACCAGCACTGGGAGGAGGCGGTCGAGCTAAACGGGTGACCGTTCCCGGCTGCGGTCACCCCCGGGAGCTTACGCGACCCCGTCGGTCACGACGGCCGTTCTCTTGAAACCGCCGAGCAGCCACAGGCGGAGGTGGTCCTGCTCCTCACTACTCAGAGCCTGCCCGCCCGTCTGGCACACTCGCACCACTCGGGCGGCGAAGTACTCGGCGATTGCCACCTCCCAACTACCGCTACAACTTCTGCGGAGCTGGACCTCTTCCTCGGGACAATCCCGGACGAAGCGTGTGACACTATTGAGGACGTAGGACACAGCCGCCTGGTCGACGGGGTAGGGAGTATCCGCGCAGTCCTTTTCCACGGCCCGAAGGAGTCCGTCGGTGTTCGGCGGTAGCTGCCCGCTCGGTAGGTCGTTTCGCACACGGGGGGCCAGAGCCTGGAACAGGACGGCGTACGCGTCCGGAGGGAGGAGCGGGATGTTTGTATTCGCCGACTTCACCTTTTGGACGCACCCGGCGAGTTCCGGGTGAGTCTCTGTTACTGCCCGGATCGGTCCCTGCCGGGTACGGACCGGAACGGGGCTCGTCGACGGCGTCGGAATCGGGTCGGCCGGAACGAAGGATCCGGTGCTCGTGAGCTCCCACCCATCGATCCGCAGCTTATAGAGCAGCGCGTGGAAGGACCCGGTGCCGAACCACTCATTTCCGAGCAACCGCTCCTTGGTGCTTCGGTCCCCCTTCTGCCTCGGACGGCCGAGTCGTTCCGAGGCGACGTTCTCCACCTCCTTCATGGAGACGGCAGCCCTCTTCGCCGGGAGCGCCTCTGCGACCGCTTTGAGGACTTCGCCGAGTAGAGCCCCCGGC
>DASPHQ010000125.1:0-2415 GCA_035629595.1 Urbifossiella sp.
CCGGCGAGCATCCCGTGCTCGTGCCCCGCGGCCGGCCCGCCCGTCTTCCAGTCCTTGATGTGGAAGTGCGCTGTGAACGCCTTCGTCTTCTCCCACCCCTCGACCGGGTCGTACCCGCAGAAGACGTAGTTCGCCGCGTCGTAGGCGCCGCGCAGCGCCGGGCTGTTCACCGTCGCCAGCACGTCGCGGACTCGCTCCGGCGAGTCGCCGTAGATGCGGTGCTCGTTCTCGTGGAACAGTACCACCTTCGCCCTCTCGGCGAGTTCCGCCTTCGCCCGCATCCGGCGGATCACCTCGTCGCGGTGCGGCGCCCAGTTGCCGTCGAACTCGGCGGCGTTGCCCGGCGGGTAGTAGCTGAACACGCGGACGTTCGGGGTGCCGAACACGCCGCACAGCTCGACCGCCCGCTTGAGCTTGTCGAGGTGCGGGGCGAAGTCCGCGTCCACGGGGTACTTTCCGACCGGCGAGCCGATCGCCGACAGGCCGATCCCTTCGCCGTCGATCAGCTTCTTGAACTCGCGGACCTGCTCGTCGGAGAGCGCCAGGACGTTGGTGTGGAAGATGGAGCGGAACTCGATGACCCGCACCCGGGTGGCCTTCAGAACCGACACCTGCACGCGCGGGTCGGGCGAAATCTCGTCGGCGAACGCGCTCAACAGGAACATGGCCGGGCACCGTGGGTGATCTGTGCCGCTACTCTATGAACCCGATTCGGGCTCACCACTCCTCCTCGAAGGCCAGCGTTTCGTGTTGCATCGCCAGCACCACGGCCGCGACCAGTGGTGCGAGCACCAGCACGGCCCGCAGCGGAACGACGACCCAGCGCGGCTGGCGGGCGACGACCGGGATGAGAAACAGAAGTAGGCCGAGCGGGGCGAGCGCCACCAGCCAGAACGACGTGACGGGAACCTGGCTTTCCACGAGATAGCGGCCGTTGAGCATCAGCCCCGGCAGGCCGACGACGCCGAGCGGCACCGCCCCGCTGGCGTCCGCGCGAGTCGGAAACGTCGCCACCGCCACGCCGGCCGCGGCACACCCGCACATGACCGCGAGGTCCATGAAGCGGGCCGTGTGGTGGTAGATCAGCACGGCCGCCGCGCCCAGGAATGCGGCCGCGAGGTACGCCGCGACCTCGCTGCCCGCGCGATCTCGGGCGACGCCGTCGAGTGCGACCCACAGCCCCAGCATCGCGGCGACCAGGGCGGGTTTCAGCCACGGCGCTTCGACTGCCCAGGCGCCGGGCACCAACCCCGGCGCGACGACCGCGACGACGCCAGTGCGGGCCGCCCAGATCAGGAGCGTGGCACCCCAGCGGCGTCGTTCGTCGAGGTAGCGGGCTGCCACCAGGCCGAGCCAGCGCGACACGAGGCCGACCGCGAGCAGAACAAGCGCTGCCCGCGGCAGTCCGTGCCACGGGGGAGCGTCGGGTTCGGGAGACCACGGGATGACGCGGCCGGTGTTCTCCCAGCCGAGCGCGTCGAAGGTGTAGTTCGCACAACCGAAGCCGACGGCGACCGCGAGCGCCGACCCGAGCGCCGCCGCCCACCGGCCGAGCGACAGGAACACACACACCACCAGCGCCGCCCCGGCCGCGGCGGGCAGGGCGGTGTGGTGGAGCGTGTCGAGAACGTCCTTCACGGGCGGCAGCGGGGGCATGGCAGGTTAATTCTTCGCGGTCACGCTCACCTTGAGCGTGACCTCGTCGTCAACCTTCCCCTTGCCGAAGGTCATGCCCCAGTCGGTCCGGTTGATCTTGAACTCGCTCTTGAGGGTGAGCGCGTCGGCGGTCGCGGTCACGGCCGCTGGCATGATCACGCTCTTGGTCTTGCCCAGCAGCGTCAAGTCGCCGACGACCGCGTACCCGGTCGCCGACTTCTCGACCTTCGTACTCTTGAACGTGGCCTTCGGATAATCCTTCACCGAGAAGAAGTCCGGCGCCTTGAGGTGCTTCGTCAGCCCTTCGTTATCGCTGTACAGCGAGTCGGTCTCGATCGTCACGTCGATCTTGAGCGTGGCCGGGTCGGTGCCCTCGACGGTGGCCTTGCCGTCGAGCTTGGCGAACCCGCCGGTGTGCTTGCCGCCGGGCTTGGTGCCGACGAACTCGACCTTCGTGTTGGTGCCGGTCAGCGGGAAGTCGGTGGCGTAAGCCTGCGTGCCGATCAGGGCGGCGAACGCGACGGCGGACAGGGCGCGGGTCATCGGTCGGGACCTCCGGGGCGTGGGACGACGGGGATACCGCCGGCAGGCTCGGATCTAAACCCGGGCCGGCGGAATCCTGTCGCGGTGCGGAGGTGATTCTAGCGGGCGCGGCTCAGCTCTGTCCCATCAGGTACGACCGGAGTTCCACGAAGACGCTGTTGCAGCGCTGCTTCCAGTTCGTGTCGGCGAGCTGCGTGGGGTGCGACGGGCGGAACA
>DASPHQ010000126.1:0-5175 GCA_035629595.1 Urbifossiella sp.
GGGCTTCACCCGATAAGCTCCGGGCATGGCTGCCGTGACCGAGGTACTGGCGGCCGCCGCCCGCGGGGAGCCGGGGGCGGCGGCCGAGTTGCTGCCGCTGGTGTACGCCGAGCTGCGTCGGCTGGCGGCGGCGCGCCTGGCGGCGGAGCGTCCCGGCCACACCCTCGACCCGACGGGGCTGGTCCACGAGGCGTACCTGCGGCTGGTGGGGAACGAGACGTTCGACGGCCGCGGTCACTTCTTCGCGGCCGAGGCGATGCGCCGCATCCTGGTGGACGCCGCCCGCCGCCGCGCCGCGGTGAAGCGCGGCGGCGGGTTGGAGCGTGTGGAGCTGGCGGACGTGGCGGCGCCGGAGGGCGTGCCGGCGGAGGAGCTGTTGGCGCTGGACGCGGCGCTGGACCGGTTCGCGGCGGAGCACCCGGAGAAGGCGGAGCTGGTGAAGCTGCGCTACTTCGCCGGCCTGACGCAGGACGAGGCGGCGGCGGCGCTGGGGGTGTCGGCGGCGACGGCGAAGCGGCACTGGGCGTACGCGCGGGCGTGGCTGTACCGCGCGGTGGGGGGCGGGTAGCCTGGCGAGCCGGGCGGCGTCAGCCGCCGGGTGAGGGTAGGGGGTTTGACCGCCGGGTGAGCGTCGATTACTCTGACCGGCGGCTCACCCCCGCGTGTCGAGGAATTCCCATGGCTTGTAAAGCCCTGGTCTGCGCGGCCTGCTGTGCGACGCTCGTAGCGCTGGCGTCGCGGCTTCCGGCGCAGCCGCCCGAGAAGCAACCGACCCCCGCCGCGCGGGAGGTGGAGAAGGCCTACCGGTCGTACCTCGATGCCGCGATTCGGAAGGACGAGAAGGCGCTGCTGAAGGTACTCGCGGAGGACTTCAGCTGCACCGACGGTAACGGCGATGTCTACAAGCGCGCGGACCTGTTCGGGATTCTGTTTTCCCCGAACCTGAAGCAGGAGTCGAACACGCTGAAGGACGTGAACGTGCGGGTCTACGGGGACGCCGCCATAATCACGGCCCGCTGCACCGAGAAGGGCACGCTCCGGGGGATCGCGTTCACGAACCCGTTGCAGTGTACGCTGATGCTGACCAAGAAGGACGGCGAGTGGCTCATCGTCGCGGAGCACGTGTCGAAGCTCCGTTAGCAAGCGGGCCGCCGGCCCGCTTCGCCTGGTGTCCGTTCCCGTTCTAGGCTTCCCCGCCACCCGGAGGGGAACGCCCGTGACCGACCCGTCGCCGTCCGCCGCCCTCAGCACCGACGAGCCGCCCGACGACCCCCTCGACTTCCTCGAACCCGCCTGCCGCCCCGACGCCGTCGGCCGCCTCGGCCACTACGAGATGCTCCAGCTCGTCGGCCGCGGCGGGTTCGGCATCGTCTTCCGCGCCTTCGACGACGTGCTGCAGCGCGTCGTCGCCGTCAAGGTGCTCGCGCCGCGCCTCGCCGCCGGGTCGCCGGCCCGCAAGCGGTTCGTCCGCGAGGCCCGCGCCTACGCCGGCGTCCGCCACGAGAACGTCGTCCAGGTCCACGCCATCGAAGCCGAGCCGATCCCGTATTTGGTGATGGAGTTCATCCCCGGCGCGACGCTCGAAGCGCTCCTCGCCGAGACCGGGCCGCTGCCGGCCGCGGATGTCGTCCGCGTCGGCGTTCAGGTGGCGCGGGCGCTGGCGGCGGCGCACCAGCACGGCCTGATTCACCGCGACGTGAAGCCGGCCAACATCCTCATCGAGGACGGCCCCGAGTCGCGGGTCAAACTGTCCGACTTCGGCCTCGCCCGCGCCGCCGACGACGCCAGCCTGACGCAGAGCGGCCAGATCGCCGGCACGCCGATGTACATGAGCCCCGAGCAGGCCCGCGGCGACACCCTCGACGCCCGCTCGGACCTGTTCAGTCTCGGCAGCGTACTGTACGCGATGGTCACGGGCCGGCCGCCGTTCCGCGCCGCGAACAGCATGGCCGTGCTGAAGCGCGTCACCGACGACGCCCCGCGGCCGGTCCGCGACGTGATCCCCGAGGTGCCGGCCGGGCTGTGCGCGGTGATCGAGCGGCTGCACGCGAAGGATCCGGCCGACCGCGTGCAGAGCGCGGGCGAAGCGGCCGAGCTGCTGGCGAACTGTCTCGGCGAGCCGAACGTCGTCAAGCGTCGGGAGACGCCTTCACCCCGCGGCTTCCGCCGCCCGGCTCGCCTCGTCGCCGTCGCCGCCGGAATCGTGCTGGGGCTGCTCGTCGCCGCGTTCCTCGCCCGCCCCGCGAAGCCGACCGCCGAACCGCCGCCGGTCGCCGCGGCGCCGGACCTCGCGGACGTGCTGGCGTCGGCAACGTGGGGGCCGCCGGAAAACCTGGGGCCGACCGTGAACACCGCCGGCCGCGAGCTGATGGCGACCCTCACCGCCGACGAGTGCGAGATCGTGTTCGTCCGCGGCGCGCAGCTGTTCACCGCCCGCCGGTCGTCCGCCGACGAGCCGTTCGGCCCGGCCCGGCTCCTGTCCGCCGACCCCGTCCAGGCGCCGACGCTGACCGGCGACGGGTTGGTGCTGATGTTCGCGGCCGGCCCCGGGTCGGAGCGGTCGGAGGTCCACGTCCGCACCCGGGCGACGCGGGACGAGGCGTTCGGCCCGGCCGAGACGCTGCCGGCGCCGGTGAACGGCGGCGGGTCGTGGGCGGCGGCGCCGGTGCTGTCGGCCGACGGGCGGACGCTCCTGGCGACGCGGTTCGTGCCGGGCGGGCCGGGGAAGGGGGACGTGGTGCGGTTCACCCGGCCGGCGCGCGACGCGGCGTTCGGCGGCCCCGAACTGCTGCCGGCCCCGGTGAGCACGGCGGCGTTCGACGCGGCGGCGTGGGTGTCGGACGACGGCCGGGTGGTGGTGCGGACGCGGATGGACCGCCCGCCGTTCGAGACGCGGTTCCTCCTGCGCGGGCCGGAGGGGTACGGCCCGGAGCGGGCGTTCGCGGTGCCGGGGATGGTGGGCGACCTGGGCCGGCCGTGGCTGTCGGCGGACGGGTCGCGGCTGTACTTCCACTCGCGGGAGCTCCCCGGCGGCGCCGGCGACCTCGACCTGTGGGTCTGCCGCCGCCTGCCGCGGAACCCGTGACCGGCCCCACAGCCGCTCCGGATGCCGTCGGTCCGCCTGTGGTTGGGCGCAATTTGACGAACGCCCGGCCGTCGGTTAGCCTGATCGGATTCCGGCCGCGGCTCGCGCCGGCGAACTCCGAAGGGTGACGGCATGGTGGCGGACCCGACCGGCGGGGCGGAGCCGGAGCAGCTGTCGATGCTCGGCCTCGTCGAGAAGTTTCGGTCGGTCCACGAGAAGATGCCGGCCCGCAAGTTCTGCTTCGTCCTCGGCGCGGGCGCGTCGGTCACGTCGGGCATCAACTCGGCCGGAAAGATGGTCGGGGAGTGGATCGCAACCCTTTATCGCCGGTCGAACAACCACACCGGCCCGGTGCCGCCCGACTGGGCGTGCGACGCGACGCTCCGCATCAGCGGCTTCGACCGCAACGACCCAGCCGCGTCGTACTCCGCGCTGTACCGCCGGATGTACGAGCACGACCCAGCCGAGGGCTACGCCTACCTCGAAGCGCAGATGGAGAAGGCCGAACCGAGTTTCGGCTACTCGGTGCTCGGCCGCATCCTCGCCGACACCCGCCACGGGCTGGTCATCACCGTCAACTTCGACAACCTCGTCGCTGACTCCGTGTCGCTGTTCACCAAGACGTATCCGATGGTGTGCGGTCATGAGCTGCTGTTGCCGTTCATGACCGCCCAGGTCGGCCGGCCGCGCGTCCTCAAGGTTCACCGCGACCTGCTCCTCGGCCCCATGAGTCGGCCAGAGGAACTCGGGCAGATCGACCCGGGACTCCGCGACACGATCCGCCTGCTGCTAAAGGAGTACACGCCGATCGTGATCGGCTACGGCGGCAACGACGGCAGCCTGATGAGCTGTCTGGAGGGGTTGGAGGAGCCGATTCCGGGCGGCATCTTCTGGTGCTACCGGGATGAGGTGCCGCCGGAGCGGATTCGGACTGTGGTGGCCCGGCACAACGGGTATCTCGTCCACGTCATGGGGTTCGACGAACTGCTGATGCAGTTCGGGAACGAGTTGAAGTACCCGGTGCCGCACCAGTACGTCCTCGACCGGGCGAAGGAACGGGCGGACCGCATCGTGAAGCAGGCGCAGGAGTTGGCGGACCGGATCAAGGAACGGGACGCGGCCGCGCTTGCTGCGGCATCGGCGGCGCCGAAGCCCGTCACGCCGACGGGGGATAAGGGCGATGCGGCGGCCGCGAGCGCCGCCATGTCCACCACGATGCGGCGGGAGGAGGACGGCAAGCGATGGTGGAACTGGGACGCGGAGGCGAGAGCCGAACGCGACGTGGCCAAGCGCGATGACATCTACCGGCGGGCGATCCAAGAATTACCGAAGTCCGCTGAATTGCTAGGGAGTTATGCTACCTTCTTGCAAGGCATCCGCAAGGACCACGATTCGGCCGGGGCAATGTATGAGCGGGCGGTCGCGGCCGACCCGAAGAACGCAGTCAACCTCGGCAACTACGCCAACTTCCTGACCGATATCCGCAAGGACCACGATTCGGCCGGGGCAATGTATGAGCGGGCGGTCGCAGCCGACCCGCGGTACGCGGTCCACCTCGGCAACTACGCCCACTTCCTGAAAAACGTGCGCGGGGATCTGGACGCAGCCGGAGCGATGTACGAGCGGGCGGTAGCGACCGACCCGGTCAATGCACATAACCTCGGCAGCTACGCCCGCTACCTCGAGGATGTCCGCCGGGATACGAACGCGGCGGGGGAGATGTACGATCGGGCGATCGTCGCCGACCCGAACCACGCGATCAACCTCGGAAACCACGCCCGCTTCCTCCTCGCCGCAGGCCGGGTGGCGGAAGGGCTACTCCGGCTCGACGAGTCGTTCGCCAACATGGCGGACCGTGAACTCGACGCGCAGCACGCGGAGTGCTGGATGTACGCCTACTGCTGCCGGCCGGCGGAGCGGCGGGCCGAAGCGCTCGGCCACCTCAAGGCGATCGTCACCACCACCGACATCCGCACCGGTCCCTGGGACTTCTCGGGCGTCATCGCGCAAGCGAAGGCGATGAAACACCCCCAGGCCCGCTGGCTGTCGAAGCTGGCGGAGGTGCTCGCCGGACGAGCCGAACCCGCGAC
>DASPHQ010000127.1:0-10312 GCA_035629595.1 Urbifossiella sp.
GGTTGGCGGCGGACTTCCTGGCGCGGGCGCTCGCCACCGTGGGGCAGACGCCCACGCCGGGGGCGGACAAGCTGAGCCGGTGATTGTTCCGCCGCTTGCGGCTTCGCGCTGGGCAGCGCGAAGCCGCAAGCGGCGAAGCCCTCGCACCTCACTACCACCCTTGTTCCTGCCATAAGTACGGGTGTACACTAACCTCATCCCAACCGATGAGGTGCCCGATGGTCGCGCTTCCCACCCCCACCCCCGTATCCGCCGTGCGGACCGTCACCGACGCGCTGTCGGCGCCGTTCGAGCCGCGCGAGATCAAGTTTAAGCCGCAGGTCGTCAAGAACAACAAGGCGCTGGCGATCGCCTACATCGACGTCCGCCTCATCGAGGACCGGCTCGACGAGGTGCTCGGCGTCGAGAACTGGCAGGACGAGTACGACATCCTGCCGGACGGCTCCGTGACGTGCAAACTGCGCGTCAACCTCGGCGGGCAGTGGATCACCAAGATGGACGTGGGCTCCCCGAGTGAGCAGCCCGACGGCGGCGACCGCCTCAAGGCGGCGTTCTCGGACGCGCTGAAGCGCACCGCGGTGAAGTTCGGCATCGGCCGCTACCTGTACCGTCTGCCGGCGCAGTGGGTAGACTACGACCCGGCGAAGAAGCAGATCGTGCGGCCGCCGCAGTTGCCGGCGTTCGCCGTGCCCGCCGCGAAGGAGCCGGCCCCGAAGACGACGAAGACCGGCCCCCAGACGACGAAGATGGAGCCGGCGAAGGTCGAGAAGCCGACCGGGCTGCCGGCCGACGGCACCGAACTGCACCGCCGCCTCCAGGACTACGACGCCAAGTTGGCGGCGGGGAAGGTGTGCCCGCGCGGGGCGCTGCTGGCGCACGTGACCCAGGCCGGGGTGAAGGCCGGCTACTCGGCGAACCTGACGGAGTGGGCCGGCGCAGCGATCGCCTTCGCGGTGGAGGCGGTGAAGGAGTTCGAGCAGTCGGCCCGCGCCGCGACGCCCGACGCGAAGGCGGCCTGAGCCGGCGCGCAAGTCTCGCCCGCACCGGCGTTCGGATGACAAAGGGCCGGCGCACTCGCCCCGCCGGCCTGCGCTATCATCCGCCCCGGGCTGGGCTTTCGATGCTCGCCGCGATCCGCCGCCGCGTCCTCCCCGTCGTCGCCGTCCTTCTGGCGGTCGTCGGAACGGCCCCGGCCGCGGACGCCGGTTGGGTCACCATTCAGAACGACACCGGCCGCGTCGTCGTCGTGCAGATCACCGTCAGCACGAACAACCAGCCGCGCCGCGCCCGCCCGGTCCGGCTCCTCCCCGGCGAACACCTCCGCGAGTTCCACGCCACCCCGTCCGTGCAGGTCGAGGTGTTCGACGGGCAGCCGCAGGACCGCTCCCTGTTCCACGGCACGCTGACGCTGCGGCCGGACCCGCAAACCTTCCTGGTCACGCCGTCGGGCCGCGGCGTAACGGTCGCGCCGGCCGGCCGTTAGGCCGCGGGGTGGCGGTCGAAGGTCGGGCCGCGGGCATTGTGTCTGGCGGAGTGCCCCCCCGGTCACCAGACGAACATGAGTCGGCCAGACGAAAGAGTGTGAGAGCGACTGCCCGGCTCGCCGCGCCGTCGCCGGGCGGCTACAGTGTGGGGGTTCCCCCCTCCCACCCCGGCCCCTCCCATGTCCCTGAACGGCCACGCCCCGGCGACCGGCGCACCCACCCGCGTCCGCTACGCGGTCCTCGCGCTGCTGTGCGTCCTGGCCATGATCACGTACATGGACCGGGCCGCGAACGGCAGCGCCCGCGGCGCCATCATCGCCGACCTCAACGCCAGCGGCCGCTACGAGACCCCGCTCACCGACGCCGACTTCTTCTGGGTGCTCATCGCCTTCCAGCTCTGCTACGCGATCTTCGAGGTGCCGTCCGGCTGGCTCGGCGACACCGCCGGGCCGCGCTCGACGCTGCTGCGTGTCGTCCTGTGGTGGTCGGTGTTCGTGTTCCTCACCGGCTTCGCCGGGATGAGCGTGTTCGGCGTGTTCATCGGCTTCACCGGGCTGATCGTGATACAGGCGCTATTCGGCGTCGGGGAAGCCGGGGCGTTCCCGAACATCGCCAAGGCGCTGTACAATTGGTTCCCGGCCGGCGACCGCGGGTTCGCCAAGTCGATCATCTGGATGTCGGCCCGGTTCATGGGCGGGCTCACGCCGGTGGTGTGGATTCTTCTCACGCACAAGGAACTCGGCGGCATGGGCTGGCGCGAGACGATGTGGCTGTTCGCCGCCCTCGCGGTGGTGTGGTGCGTCGTGTTCGCGCTGTGGTTCCGCAACAAGCCCGCGGAGAACCCGGCGGTGAACGCGGCCGAGTTGGCCGCGATCGACGCCGGCCGCGTCACGACCCGCGGCCCGGTGGTGGTGCCGTGGGGGAAGCTGATCCGCAGCCGAAACCTGTGGGCCGTGTGCCTGATGTACGTGATCACGAACTTCTGCTGGTACTTCCTGATGTACAACCTCCCCGGCACCCTCAAGACCGAGTTCAAGGGCTGGACGACGACCGTCGGCGGGGAGTTGCTGGTGGCGCTGCTGGCCGGGTGCCCGCTGCTGATCGGCATGTTCGGCTGTCTGCTCGGCGGCACGCTGTCGGACCGCTACATCCGCCGCACCGGCGACCGCAAGTGGGGCCGGCGGCTGTTCGGCATGATCGGCTACGGCGGGGCGGGGTTGTTCTACCTCGCGGCCGCCGGTGTGAAGGTGGCGGAGCCGGACAACCTGTGGCTGTTCGCTGGCTGCCTCATCATGATGGGGTTCATGAACGACCTCATCATGGCGCCCGCGTGGGCCGTGTGCCAGGACATCGGCCGCGACTACGCCGCGACCGTGTCCGGGGCGATGAACATGTTCGGCAACCTGGTCGGGGCGGTGAGCGGCATCCTGGTCACCGGCTACATCATTAAGCACTACGAGGCCGCGCCGACGACGGGCATCCTGACGTGCCTGGTGATGTACGCGGTGGTGTACTTCCTCGGCGTCGGCATCTGGCTGTTCATCGACCCGACGAAGCCGGTGGCGGAGGAGCAGGGGTAAAGCCCGGAGACGGCCGTCCCCGGGCTTTCAGCCCACCAGCGCCAACTCCTCTACCGCCGGCTCCGTGGCGTAGGCGTGCAGCCCGACGACTCCGCCGGCGAGGGTGAGGTAGTGGCACGGCTTCTCCGTCCACGAGCCGCCGTTGTAGTACGCCACCGGCCCGGCCTCCGACACGCGCGGCAGGTGGGTGTGGCCGCAGCACACCGCGTCGCACCCGAGCCGCTCGGCGTAGCGGACCGCGCCGGCCTCGATCTTCTCCGTGTTCCGCAGGAAGCTCTTGCTCCGCTGCTTCGCCAGCCGGGCGAACGTGTGCGTGCGGTCGAGCCACTGGAGCGCCTGGTAGCACTTGTCCGCGAAGCGGGTGAACAGCGGGTAGCGCGAGATGAACTCGTCGAACCGGTGGCCGTGGAGGAACAGCACCCGCCGGCCGCCACTCTCGACCACCAGTTCCTCCGACACCTCGACTCCCAGCAGGTGCGAGACGATGTCCGCGGGGCCGTCGTGGTTGCCGTTGATCCAGGTGATCTCGACCTCGTCGGACAGCTTGCGCAGTTCCGACAGGACGTTCCAGTGGTGCTTCTTCAGGCGGCGGAAGTCGATGGAGTCGAACACGTCGCCATTGAGGATGAGCCGGCGCGTGGCCAGCACCCCGAGGCGGACCTCTTCCAGGAAGCGGACCAACGCTTTGGCCTGGCAGTTGGCGCTGCCGAGGTGGATGTCCGAGATGACGACCGCGTCGAGCATCAGTACGCCCCCAGCTTCCGGTACTGAAACAGTTTACGTCCGGCGGGCGCAGGTCGTATGATGCGGGCGTGAATGTTCGGAGTTGTTCAGCGGCGGGTGAAGTGTCGGAATACCTGACACTGTCGGAATCCCCGACACAGAAAACCCGACAGGCCGCTTGCACTGCTCAGGGGGCGGACTTAGTATGTGAGTGTCCCGTCGGGGAGCGACTGCGGTGAATGGGCGACGCCGCAGAAGCCCCCGGCGGGATTTTTTTAGTGACGGCCGGCACTTTCGACACCCAATCCGCTGGCCGTAAAACCCCTCCATCTGCTACGATCGGTCGTGTGACCCGTCAGCGCCGTTCCGCGGTCCGCGTCCCGTCCGGCCCGCTCCTGGAGCAGTTCCGCGTCGCCGCGCCCGGCGAAGCGACCCCCGCGGAGGTGGCGATCCGCGCCGCCGCCGCCGACTGGTTCCACGCCGCCTTCCTCGACACCGCCTCCGACGCCGCACTCGCCGAGACGCTGACCCGCTTCGCCGATGCGGTTCTGCCGCTGCCGTTTCACCGCGACGTGCTGACGCGCCGGGTCCGGCTGGTCCGGTACGCCCTGAACCACCTCGCCCGCGGGCACGACCCGCTGCCGGTGCGGCTCGGTCGCTGCGTCAGCCCCGGCGGCATGTACCACGTCCCCGGCCTCGGTCCGACGCTGTGGGCGGCGCTCGCCCAGGCGCTCGACCCGGAACGCCACCCGCGCTGGTGCCCGGCCATCGAGGCGGGGTTGATACGCCTCGGGTTGTTCCGCGCCGACCCGGTCGAAGCCGCGGCGCGGTTCGCACAACTCCTCGTCGCCTACGGTTCGCTTCTGACCACGAACCCCGATCTGACGGCACCGCAACTCGACGACTTCCTGGCCCGCGTCGGCCGCATGACGGGGCGCGAACTGCCGACCGACCCCACCCCCGCGGCCGGCCTGACGTGGGGGCCGGGCCCGGAAGCGGTCCGCGCCGCACTGCGGGCCGTGCGCACGCGCACGCCGCTGCGGAAGCGGCTGCGCGAGTCGAGCGCCGACGACACCGCGGCAATCGCCGAGTTTTGCGTCTGTGGCCGCGACGGGGACGGCGCCGCGGCCTGGGCCGCGTACCGCGTCCTCGCCCCCGACCCCGGCTGGGAACACGCCCTCGCCCGCCTCGACGACGCCTTCGCACCGTCCCTTCCCGCCGACGACCGCGGCCGGCTGTGGGCCGAAACCGCGTCCGTTCTCCGCGAGCAGTTCCGCGTTCACCCGCTGGAACTGGCCGAACTCGTCGCGGCCGTCACCGAGCGTGACGAGGCGCCCGTCCCGGCCGCGTTCGGCGGCTTCTGTGCGGACACGTTCCGCTTCCTCGGCGAGCTGGCGGACGGGCGCTCGAAGCCGTGGATGGACGACCGCCGCGACCGGTATGTGTTCGTGCTGCGCGACCCGCTCGTCGAGCTGTGCGACGCCCTCGCCGCCCGCTACGTCCGCCCGGTGCTGCACGGCGAGTACGGCTGGGAGCTCGAAGCCGACGCCCGCCCCGGGCGTGCGATCACGAGCATCTGCAAGAACGACTTCGGCCGCGGCGGGCCGTACCAGTCGGTGCAGTGGGTGACGTTCTACCGCAAGGACCGCGGCACCCGCCGGGCCGACGCCCAGTTCTTCGTGCGCGTGGCGCCCGACGGCGTGGCGTTCGGCTTTCACCTGGGCCGTTCGGCGCGCGAGGCCGGGCGGCAGTTCCGCGCCAGCGTGCAGACCGACGCCGAGGCGCTGTACGCGGCGCTGGCCGCCGGCGGCGTATTCGAGACCTGTCGCTTCCGCGCCAGCGATGATCTTTCCGTCGATGTGCCGATCCGCACCGCCGCCGATCTGCGGACGTGGGCCGCGCAGAAGACGCTCGCCGCCGGCCGCTGGCTTCCTGCAACCGCCCCCGAGTTGCGGTCCGACGATCTGGTCGGCGAAATCCTCCTGACGTTCGACCGGCTGGTGCCGGCGTTCGCGTGCGCCGCCGAGGCCGACCCGCGGCCGATCCTGGCCCGCCGCAGCGGCGACCCGGTTCGTGTTCCCGCCTACGATTCCGGCAGCTTCGGCGAACAAACGCTGCTGTCGGAGACGTGGCTCGACCGCGTGCTGCACCTGCTGCAACTCAAGAAGCAACTCATCCTTCAGGGCGTGCCCGGCACCGGCAAGACGCACGTCGCCCGCTGCCTGGCGCGGCTACTGGCCCGCGACAACGCCGACGCGGTGCGGCTGGTACAGTTCCACCCCGGGTACAGCTACGAGGAGTTCGTGGAGGGCGTGCGCGTCCGCAGCGTCGAGACGGACGGGCGAACCGAGGTGACCTATCCGGTGGAGGACGGCGTGCTGGCGGCGTTCGCGGCCCGCGCCGCGGCGCGGCCGGCCGAGCCGCACGTGCTGCTGATCGACGAGATCAACCGCGGCAACCTGCCGCGGGTGTTCGGCGAGCTGCTGTACCTACTTGAGTACCGCGACCAGGCGGTGACGCTGCCGTACTCGAAGCGCGAGTTCCGCCTGCCGGAGAACCTGTTCGTGGTGGCGACGATGAACGCCGCCGACCGCTCCGCCGCGGCGCTGGACCAGGCGCTGCGGCGGCGATTCTCCTTCGTGGACATGCCGCCGGACGCGGCGCTGCTGGCGACGTGGCTGGACCGGCACCCCCCGGCCGACGCCGACGGCACGCTCGGCCCGCGGGTGGTGCGGGTGTTCGAGGAGCTGAACCGCCGGCTGTCGCGCGACCTCGGCCCGGACAAGCAGGTGGGCCACTCGTTCTTCATGGTGCCGGGCCTGACGGCGGACACGTTCGCGGCCGTGTGGGACCACCACGTCCGCCCGCTGCTGACCGACTACCTCGGCGGCCGCGCCGACCGGGTGAGCGAGTACGAGCCGGCGAAGCTACTCGGGAAGAAGCGCGAGCGGGTGGAAGGTGGTTGAGATGCGGCGAGCCGACCGCCGTGTGGCGGCGGGTGATCCGCTTCAAGAACGTCACCCGCCGCCTCACGGCGGTCGGCTCGCCGTGCTCGCCGCCTTATAACGATCCCCATGCCGACCACCTACGCCGCCGACCTCGCCACCGTCCGGGCCGCCGCGGAGCGCGTCCGCGGCGTCGTCCACCGCACGCCGGTGCTCACCTCCGACACACTCGACCGACTCGCCGGCCGGGCCGTGTTCTTCAAGTGCGAGAACCTCCAGAAGACCGGCGCGTTCAAGTACCGCGGGGCGACCAACGCCGTCCGCAAGCTCACCGACGCCGAAGCCGGCCGCGGTGTCGTCACCCACTCCAGCGGCAACCACGCCCAGGCGCTCGCCCTCGCCGCGCGCGTCCGCGGCATCCCCGCCTACATCGTCATGCCGAGCACCGCCCCCGCCGTGAAGAAGGCCGCGGTCGAAGGTTATGGCGGCATCGTTACCACGTGCGAACCCACCCTCGCCGACCGCGAGCGCACCGCGAACGAGATCGCGGCGCGGACCGGGGCGGTGCTGATCCCGCCATTCGACCACCCGGACGTGATCGCCGGCCAGGGGACTGCAGCGCTCGAACTCCTCGAAGATGTGCCCGACCTCGACGCGGTCGTGGCGCCGGTCGGCGGCGGCGGGCTGGTGTCCGGCTTCTGCGCCGCCGCGAAGGGGCTGAACCCGGCGTGCCGCGTGTTCGCCGCCGAACCGCTCGGGGCCGACGACGCGGCGCGCTCGAAAGCCGCCGGCGAGTGGCAGCCGCAGACGGCGCCGAACAGCATCGCCGACGGACTCCTGACGAGCCTCGGCACCCTGACGTGGCCGTTCGTCCGCGACCAGGTCGAGCGCGTCGTCGTGGTGACGGAGGACCAAATTCGGCAGGCGATGCGGCTCGTGTGGGAGCGGATGAAGCTGGTGATCGAGCCGAGCGCCGGCGTCGGCGTCGCGGCCGTACTGTCGGACGAGTTCCGCGCGCTGGCCGGCGTCCGAAAGGTCGGCGTCGTGCTGTGCGGCGGCAACGTGTCGCTCGACAAGCTGTACTGGTAGCCGGTCCGTATCATCACTCCGATGAAGCGATTTCTCCAGATCGCCGCCGCGGTCGTCGTCGTCCTCTGGCTGCGGACGGCGTTCTACGCCGTGGACTACGCCGAGTTCGCCTACGTCACCCAGTTCGGCGAGCGCGTCGCCGTCCACGACGGCGAAACCGCCGCCGGCCTGAAGTTCAAGTTGCCGTGGCCGGTGCAGTCGGTCGTGCGCGTCGACCGGCGGGTGCAGTCGTTCGACCTGCCGGCGGTGGAGTCGCTCACGCGCGACCCCGTCACCAAGACCGTGGACAAGACGCTCGCCGTGGACGCCTTCGTGACTTGGCGAATCCCGACCGCCGAGGCCGCGGAGCAGTTCGTGAAGGCGATCCGCACGCCGGAGCAGGCGCGCAAGACGCTCGGCCCCCAGGTCAGCGGCCGGCTCGCGGCGCTTATCAGCACCATGCCGCTCGACGACCTCATCAGCGTCGCCGACCCCGCGACGATCGACGCCCGCGCCGAGAAGGTGCGCGGGCAGCTCCTCGGCGACGGGTTCCGCGAGAAGTCGCTGGCCGAGTACGGCATCGAGGTGATCGACGTGCGCGTGCGGCGGTTCAGCTATCCCGAGGCGGTGCGCGCCAGCATCGCCGACCGCATCCGCAGCGAGCGCGCGAAGAAGGCCGCCGACTACGAGAGCGAGGGGCGGCAGCGGGCGGCGAAGATCACCACCGACGCCTACGCCGCGGCGAAGACGACTGAGGACGACGCGGCGGCGCAGAAGACGCGCATTGAGGGCGAGGCGCGGGCCGAGGCGGCGCGCATCCGCGGCGCGGCGTACGCCCAGGACCGCGAGTTCGGCCAGTTCCTCGACAAGCTCCAGGCGCTGCAGGCGATGGTCGCCGACACCCGCGACGTGCTCCTGCTCTCGACGCGGCACCCGCTGTTCGACCTGCTCCGCGGGCCGCCGGGGCCGGCCCCGGCGCCGATGCCGGTGCCGGTGCCGAAGCAATAGGGTTCCGCCGCTTGCGGCGTTGCAGCGTCTACACCTCGCGCCGGTTCCCCTTCTTGCGCTTCTTCCCCTTCTCGACGCGCGTCGTCGCGACGTGCTCGCCGGCCGCGGCAGGGTTCATCATCGAGAAGTCGCTGTTCTGCCACCGGCGGCTCACGAACACGAGGTGACACACCCCCGTCACCAGCGGCACCGCCACGATCCCCAGCAGCGTCATCAGCCACACCCCGCCGTTCGACGCGCCCTGCTCCACCGTCACCGTCAGCGGCTCGTCGCGCAGCTGCTCGCGGTCCACCTCCAGCCGCAGCGAGTACTTGCCGGGCGGCTGCGCCGTCACGTACGCCGACCCGCGCCGGTCGCCCTCCGTCCACGTCTCGCCGTCCTCGACGCCGGTGTCGAACTCGAGCGGCACCAGGAACGGCTGCACCAGCCCGGTGCTCTGCTCGACCAGGTCGCCCTCGACGACCAGCCAGCCGGTCATGTTCGGCGCCGACACGGTGACGCGGACGTTGCGGCGCTCCCGCAGCTCGAACAGCTCGGTAAAGAACTCCTGCACCTTCGGCGTCGCCGGCACAGGCGGCGCGTCCGGAGCCAGCGGCTGCGCGGCCGGGCCGCGGAGCGAAAACGTCTGCTCGTGGACCTTCCGCAGCGGCACGGCGAGGATGACCACGCACCCGAGCAGGCACAGCACGGTGAACAGCAGGAGGGCGTACTTGTACACCTTCCCGTACCCGAACGGCTGGTTCGGCGCCACGCCCGTCGGCGCCGGCAGCGGCTTCTCCAGCTTGAACGCCGTCTGCACCTCCGCCGGCGTGAGGTACGTGCCGAGCGTCCAGTTAACCTCGCTGGCGTCGCCGTAGGTGGCGCGCTCCAGGCTCAGCAGCAGCGGCGGGCGGATGAAGTCGGCGGTGGCCGCCGTCTCGCCGACGGCCACCTTCCAATAACACTCGCCGATCACGCCGCGGACGGTCGCCACGCCCGCCTGGAACTTGCGGAACCAGCGGCCGTCCACCGACGCCGAGTGGCTCCCTTCCGTCACCGCCCCCGGCGACAGCGGGGCCGAGTGCGTCCAGTGGCCGTCGCTGTTGATGAGCCACTCGAAGCCGTCGCGCGGGTGGTACAGCAGGTACTCGGTCCAGAAGTAGTCCTTCCCCTCGACGGTGACGCTGCGGCGGATTGTGCCGATCACCGTCCGCTCCTTCCCGCCGAGCGTGCCGGTGGCGCCGAGGTCGATCCGCAGCTTGAACGGCGGCTCGCTCAGCGCGCTCAGCACGGCTAGGTCGCCCTGGGAGGCGTCGAGCAGCGAGCCGCAGTACGGGCAGCCGACGCGCTCGGTCTTGTCCGGGGCGCGGAGTTCGAGCGGGCCGGCGCAGTTCGGGCAGTTCGCCCGCTTCGCCGCCACCTCGCGCAGTTCGTGCGACGCGCGGCGGACACTGTCGGGAACGCCCAGTTCGTCGAGCGTCACCTGCCGACCGAGGAACAGGACCGGCGGCTCGTCAGGGCAGAT
>DASPHQ010000128.1:0-3077 GCA_035629595.1 Urbifossiella sp.
TCGGGTAGTCTTCGGGCAGGGTCGGCGGCGGGGTGAGTACGGCGGACATTGGCGCCCTCCTTCCCTCCGAGAGTAGCGTCAGGCTTTCCCGAGTACCAGATCGACCACCCAGCAGCCGCGGACGTGTGGTCCGCCGCGGCAGTGGGCGAGCACGTCCGGGTGCGCGCAGCCGGCGTCTTCGAGGGCGTCGGCCAGGACCGGCATCGGGGCGAAGTCGCGCGCCTCGTACATCCCGCGCGATAGGCCGACGACCGCCTCAGTCCGCCAGCTCGGGTCGAACGCGACGGGGGCGAACGGGTTGCCAAAGATGTCGCGGATCAGGTGGCAACGAGCCACGATGCGGGCCTTCCCAGACCTGAGCCAGCCGACGGACGACCGAACATAGCGGAGCATCGACCAGCGGAGGCCAGACGCACGGTGCGCCGCGAGATATCGAACCGCTTCCAGGAACGTAGCCGCAGTCGGGACTGGTTGAGCACGACGACCGAGCTCGGAGACGTGCTCCCACTCTGGCACTGTGACCGCGTTGCCGTCCGCCCAATGGGATGCGAGTTCGACCGCAGTGGCGTTGAACGCCGCGCTGTCGTCACACTGATCCACGCATGCGGCCAGAAGGAGTGCCAGCTTGCGGTACGGGGTGCCGGAAGGGGACTGCTTCTCGATGTGCTTGAGCAACTGACCCGGGTCGCCGGATGAATTCCAATCGGCTTCGGTCATGGCGAATCCACCCCGGCGAGCCGACCGCCGTGAGGCGGCGGGTGACGTTCCCATCACCCGCCGCCTCACGGCGGTCGGCTCGCCAGCCTTCACGTCACTCCCGGATCGTCGGGCGGAAGTCGAGCGTCCGCACCAGGAACGCCCACTGGTCCGCCACCTCCTCGATCACCTTCGCCGTCGGCTTCCCGGCCCCGTGGCCCGCCTTCGTCTCGATGCGGATCAGCACCGGCGCCGACCCCTTCTGCATCGCCTGCAGGGCCGCCGCGAACTTGAAGCTGTGACCCGGCACCACCCGGTCGTCGGTGTCGGCCGTCGTCACCAGCGTCGCCGGGTACTCGCGCGGGCCGGTCCGCAGCAGCACGTGGTACGGACTGTACGCCAGCAGCGCCTTGAACTCCTCCGGGTTCTCGCTCTCGCTGCTGCCGTAGTCGTCGGTCCAGAACCGGCCGGCGGTGAACTTCTGGAACCGCAGCATGTCCATCACCCCCACCGCCGGCAGGCACGCCCCGTACAGGTCCGGCCGCTGCGTCATGCACGCCCCCACCAGCAGCCCGCCGTTGCTCCCGCCCTGGATCGCCAGCTTCTTCGGGCTCGTGTACTTCTCCTTCACGAGCCACTCGCCGCAGGCGATGAAGTCGTCGAACACGTTCTGCTTCTTCGTCTTGGTGCCGGCCCGGTGCCAGTCGTCGCCGTACTCGCCGCCGCCGCGCAGGTTCGCCACCGCGAACACCCCGCCCATCTCCATCCACATCAGCCGGCTCACCGAGAAGCCGGGCGTCAGCGAGATGTTGAACCCGCCGTAGCCGTACAGCAGCGTCGGGTTCGTGCCGTCGAGCTTCAGCCCCTTCTTGTGCGCGAGGAACACCGGCACCTTCGTGCCGTCCTTGCTCGGCACGAACACCTGCTTCACCTCGTACTCGGCCGGGTCGAACTTCACCTGCGCCTGCCGCAGCAGCGTGCTCTTGCCGGTGATCAGGTCGTACTTGAAGGTGCTCGGCGGCGTGGCGAAGCTGCTGAACGAGTAGAACGTCTCGGTGTCGGTGCGCTTGCCGTTGAACCCGCCGGCGGTGCCGATGCCCGGCAGGTCCACGTCGCGGACGTGCGCCCCCGTCATGCTGTTCACCTTCACCACGGTCCGGGCGTCCTTGAGGTAGCTGCACACGAACAGGTTGCCGACCAGGTCCACGCCCTCGAGCACCTCCGCGGCCTCGGGGATGATCGTCTTCCACCCCTTCGGGTCCGGGCTCCGCGTGTCGATCGCCACCACCTGGTACTTCGGCGCGTTGTGGTCGGTCTGGAAATAAAACACCGGGCCGTCGTTGCCGAGGAACGAGAACTTGTTCTTGTGGTGCGCGATCAGCTCGACCGGCAGCGCCAGCGGCTCCGTCAGGTCGCGGTACACGATCCGCGACTTGCGGCTCGTCGTGCCGTCGTTGACGCTGATGACGAGGTAGCGGCCGTCCTCGCTCACGGTGCCGCCGACGCCCCACTTGGGATTCTCGGGCGTGCGGTAGACGAGCACGTCCTCGGTCTGCGGGGTGCCGAGGCGGTGGTAGTAGAGGGTCTGGTTCTCGTTGAGCGCCTGGAACGCGGCGTCCTTCTGCGGCTCGGGGAAGCGGCTGTAGAAGAAGCCCTTGCCGTCGTTCGTCCACGACGCGCCGCTGAACTTCACCCACTCCAGCGTGTCGGTCAGGAGCTTGCCGGAGGCCACGTCGAGGACGTGCCACGTGTTCCAGTCCGACCCCGCCGCGGCCTTGCCGAAGGCGAGGTACTTGGCGTCGTCGGACAGCGCCGTGCCGGAGAGGGCGATCGTGCCGTCCTTGCTCCACGTGTTGGGGTCCAGCAGCATCCGCGCGGGGCCGTCGAGGCTGTCCTGCGTGTAGAGGACGCTCTGGTTCTGGAGGCCGTTGTTCTTGGTGAAGAAGTAGCGGCCGCCGACCTTCGACGGGGCCGAGATCTTCTCGTAGTTCCACAGGTCGGTGATGCGCTTGCGGATGGCCTCGCGCTGCGGGATGTCCTTGAGGAAGGCCTCGCTCACCTTGTTCTCGGCCTCGACCCACGAGGCCACGTCGGGCGACTTGCGGACGTCGTCCTCGAGCCAGCGGTAGGGGTCGGCGACGGTGGTGCCGTGGTAGGTGTCGGTGGTGTCGCCCTTCTTGCTGTCGGGGTAGGTCAACTTCCTCTCCTGGGACGGCGCGGGGACGACGAGCAGGGCGGCGGCGACGAGGGCGACGGTCGCCCGTCGGGCGGTGCGCATGGGTGGGCCTCCAGGGCCGGGTGTGCGGGTCGGAGGGATTGTAGGGGCCGGACCGGCACGCGGGACGGGGCGGAGCTCACGGTCGGGTCCGGGCGACGGGTTC
>DASPHQ010000129.1:0-18023 GCA_035629595.1 Urbifossiella sp.
AGAACACGTCGCGCCGCGCCCCCGTGAGCGGGTCGTACACGCCCACCAGCGGCCACGCTCCCGCGCCGGCGCCCGCCATCACCTCGGCGCGGCCGTCGCCGTCCAGGTCCGTGCCGCCCGGTCCTTCCGCGACGGCCGCGAGCGCCGCCGGCCGGGCACCGGGGTTGAACGCGGCGAAGGTCGGCGCCGTCGCCGCGTCCGGCCTCAAAACCCGAGCCGGCTTGCAGAAATCCGCAGGTACGCCCCCGGCCGCCCGTTCCTTGTTGGGCCGGGTGTGCGTCCCTACACTAGCCGCACGCTGTCCCGATGCGCCCCGGCCCGCCCGGAAACGGCCCCGATGCCCCCGACGGTCCTGGACTGGAGCCCGACCGTCGACCCGTCGGACTTCGTCCGGCGCGTGCGCGAGGAGCTGACGGCCGGGCGGGTGGTGGTCTTCCCCGGCGACTCCGGTTACGTCGCTCTGGCCGAACCGACCTCGCCCGCCGCGCCGACGTTCCCCGCCCCCGCGGTGCTGGTGTACGGCCCCGACGACCCACCCCGGCTGGGGGTGAACGTGCCGACCGCGGCGCGCCGGCTCATGTTCCGCGCCTGGCCGGCGCCGCTGACGGTGGCCCTCCCCGCGGACCCGGCGGCGGTCCCGGCGGGGTGGCCGGCGCCCGTTTGGGAGGCGGCGGCTGCGGGGGGTGTGGTCCGCTTCCGCTGCCCGGAGCACGCGCTGACGGACGCGCTTCTACCGGCGCTGTCGGGGCCGGTGCTGCTGAGCGAGACGTTCCAGCCGACGGCGGCCCTCGCGGCAGAGCGGTTCGGCGACGCGGTTCAGCTGGCGGTGAGCGCCGGCGAGGTGAACGCGACGCGCCGGCCGACCGAGGTGACGGTGACGGAAGCCGGCTGGCGGCTGACGCAGCCGGGCGACTTCCCGGCCGACGAGGTGGAACGGCTGGCGGCGCGGATCGTGTTGTTCGTGTGTACGGGAAACACCTGTCGCAGCCCGCTGGCCGAAGGCATAACCAAGGCTCTGCTGGCGGAGCGGCTCGGCTGCCCGGCCGAGGCGCTGCCGGCGAAGGGCTTCTGGGTGCTCTCCGCGGGAGTGGCGGCGTACGGCGGCGGGCCGGCGACGGACCTGTCGGCGGCGGCGGCGGCCGAGTTCGGCGCCGACCTGGCCGAGCACCGCAGCCGGCCGGTGAACCCGCACCTGCTGGCCGCGGCCGACGATGTCATCGCCATGACCCGGGCGCACGCGCAGATGCTGGCGACGCACTACCCGGGGCTCGGGCCGGACGTGCGGCTGCTGTGCGGCGACGCGGACCTGGACGACCCGATCGGGGCGGGGCCGGAGGTGTACCGGGAGTGTGCCCGGACGATCCGGGAGCACGTGGGGCGGTTCTTACCGGGGTGGGTGAACGAATGAGAGTAGCCGTCGGGAACGACCACCGGGGCGTGGGCGTGAAGCACCGGGTGGTGGCGCTCCTGAAGGAGCTCGGCCACGAGGTCACCGACCACGGCACCGACACCGCCGCCGGCTGCGACTACCCCGACTTCGCGTTCGGCGTGGCGAAGGCGGTGGCGGCGGGCGGCGCCGACCGCGGCGTGCTGCTGTGCGCGACCGGTCACGGCATGTGCATCGCGGCGAACAAGGTGACGGGGGTGCGGGCCGCGAACTGCCGCGACGTGCTCGACGCCGAGCTGAGCCGCCGGCACAACGACGCCAACGTGCTGTGCCTGTCGGCCGACCTGATCGGCGAGGAGCTGATCGACCGGATGGTGCGGGCGTGGCTGACGGCCGACTTCGAGGCCGGCCGGCACCAGCGCCGCAAGGAGAAGATCACCGCGTTCGAGCAGGCGAACCCGCTCCCGCCGGCGACGACCCCGCCGCCGGCGGCCGCGGGCTGACGCCGCGCCGCTCGCTTGCCGTTTGACGCCCGCCTGTCGTCGCGGTAGCTTTCAGTATCACCCCCCGAGGCCGCCGTGACCCGCCGCGCGTGTCTCCTCCTGCTGGCCCTCGCCGTGCCGGCCTGCTCGCGCCCGCCGACCCGCGACGAGGCGGCGGCCCGGCTCGTCGGCACCTGGCACCTCGTCCGCGAGAACGGCGAGTTGAAGGAGCCGCCGACCGGCCAGTCCGGCCTCCTCCAGTTCGCCGCCAACGGCACCGTCGTCTACGAGGTGGTCGGCGTCGCCTCCGGGCAGGTGATCGTGAAGCCGGCCACGGGGCGCTACCGCGTCCTCGACGGCGAGACGCTGGAGGTCACCGGCGCGGACGGGAGCCTGCTGGCGCCGGGGCGGGTGCGGGTGGTCTTCCCCGGCGAGCGGCTGAGGCTCCAGGTGGGGCAGGGGCCGGCGCGGGAGTACGAGCGCGTGAGGTAGAGCGGGTCCGGGGCGTTGCCCCGGGCTATGCTGTCCCAGGCCGTTGGCCTGAAAACCAACCACCCCTCATCAGCCCGAAGGGCTGGGACAGCATAGCCCGGGGCAACGCCCCGGGACGGATCGACCGCAACCCGAGCCGCGGCGCTACTCCGCGATCGGCATCCAGTCGGTCACGTCGAACCGGGCGTGCGGGTTGGTGTGCGGGCTCGCCAGCGACTGGTAGTACGCCGGCAGACACCCCGCCAGCATCCCCATCAGCTCGGCCGGCTTCATGCACGCCTGCTCGCGGCAGAACATCAGGTCCGTCGCCGACCCGGACACCGGGATCGTCTGCGCCGCGCTCACCGCCCGCCGCACCACCTCGGCGAACGACTTCCCCGCCTCGCTGTCCGGCACGATCACGAACGTCTGCTGCTCGGCCGCGCTCTCGGCCGGCGGCTGCGCCTTGTCGTGGTAGTCGCGCACCCGGTCGGCCGGGTCCACGTTCCGCAGCCGGCACGCCGCCACCTCCACCTCCGTCACGTCCGTCACCGGCAGCAGGTCGCTCAGGAACGCCGTCGTCTGCTCGATCATCGGCGCCAGCAGCGTCCGGCTCAGGTCGGCGTTGATGCCGCACAGGCTCAGCAGCCCCTTGCGCGGCTCCAGCACCAGCTTCTGCAGGGCGTGCTCCAGCCGCAGCAGGTCGCCCGGCTTGAGCGACTTCACGACGCGGCCGGCGGAGCGGTCGATGTGGTTGTCGCCGCTCGGCAGCACCACCTGGAGCGTCCGCGTCGGGTGGATCGTCTGGTTCAGCGCCTCCTCGGGCATCGCCACCGGGGTGTCGCCGCCGGCCGGCAGGTGCGCCAGCGGCGACTCCATCCCGGCGACGAGCTGGTCGAGCCGCGACCGGCCGTACGCGACCGCCCGCAGCCGGGCCTCCACCTGCCCGCGGAGGGCGCGGTAGAACCGGCCCGTCGCGTCCTGGAGGTCCTCCTGGAGCCGCAGCCGGGCGTAGCCGCGGAGCTGGTCGAGGAAGTGCCGCATGCTCCGGTTGCCGCGGCCGCCGAAGAAGCTGAACGCGCCGCTCCCGGCCCGGCACGCGTCCATCGCCGACTGCACGTCGGCCCGCGACTGCCGCACCTTCAGGCCGAACGCGTCGAGCTTCTTATCGACCGCGGCGGCGGCGTCGTCGCACAGGCCGACGAGCCGCTTCAGCCCCGCCTCGACCGCGGCGAACCGGTTGCCGGGGTACTCCTCCAGCGAGCGGGTCTGTTCGGCGAACTCGTTCCCCCACGCCTCGGCGACGCGGCGGACGGCCTCGTCCAGCGCCCGGCTCAGGCGGCCGCGGCGGATGGTGCTGTCGGCGTCGGACGCCGGCCGCACGCCGATGAACTCGCGGGCCTGCTCCCACGCCCCGCCGGCCCACTTGCCGGCCTCGGACCGCCGCGCCGCGGACTCGATCTGCCCTTCGAGCCCGTGCAGCCAGCGCTCCACCTGGTCGGCCGGCGGACCCTCCGGGCCGCGCGGGGCGGCGTCCTCGAGCTGCCGCTGCACCGCCTCGGGCCGCAGCCGCGGGTCGCCCATCACCTGCGTCACGGCCAGGTCGATCTGCGTCGGGTCGGCCGGGTGAACGTCCGCGCCCCACGTCCGGAGGAGGCGCAGGCAGATCTTTGAGGCCGCGGTGCGGAGGAGGAGCCCGCGCGGGAACCACACGCCGTAGGTGCCGAAGCCGCGGAACGGCGTGCGCCCGAACGGCTGCGGCGCCGATCGCACCTGTTCGAGCGCCTGCCCCAGCGGCGTCGTCAGGTCGTGGCTGACGTAGCCGGCGAGGTGCGAGATGCAGTCGCGGAACGCCTGCCCGGTGCGCTCGGCCATCGGCAGCAGGTACGTCGCCGAGAACGGCAGGCCGGTCCCCTCCACCTTCGGGCCTTCGGGGCCGCCGTAGTGCGCGACGAACGACACCTCGGGGTCGGCGAAGTGGTTCAGCTCGGTGAGCGTGGCGAGGACGTTGGCGAGTTCGGTGTCGGGGCTGCCGGGGTCGGTCGGGGCCGCAGCGTACACGAACGCCGTGACTGGCGCGTCCGGGCAGTTCATGCGCGCGAGCACGCGGCGCACCGCGTAGCCGAGGTCCGGCAGCATCCCGCCGGAGCCGCCGGTGCCGCTGGCGAACACGTACACCCGCGGCGCCCCGTCGCGCGCCAGCAGACCCGTCTGGTCGGCGGACTGCGTCAGCGACTCGGGGTGCGTGGCGATCTGGAGCTCGCGGCGCATCCGGGTGACGAAGCGGAGGTAGTTGTCGCAGAACGCGAGCCGGCCGAGCGCCCGCTGGCCGCCGACCTGCAGCGTTCGCGGGATCGAGTACAGCTTCTCCCGAGGCAACCAGTCGAGAATCTGGTCCAGCTGCCGGCGGCGGTAGGCCGTAACCGGCTGGAGCGGGACGGGGAACACCTCGTCGGGGGAGAGCGCCACGTCCGGCGGGGCGGCCACGGCCTTCGCGGCGGCGTCGGGGTCGCAGTCCACGTACAGGAAGCGGATGGCGGGCACCTGCCCCACGTCGCCGAGCCGGTCGATGAGGCGGCAGCGGATTTCCTGCAGCGCCCGCCGGCCGAAGCTGCCGACGCCGATCAGGACCGTCGGCCGCAGGACGCCGACCTCCTTCAGCGGCTTCGACGAGGCGAGGAGGTGGTCGTCGTCGATCTCCACGGCGACCGCGGCGGCCTTCTTCGCCGCCGGGCGTTCGAGCACGGCAACGCCGCCGCGGGCGGTCGCGCGGGGTGTCAGGTCCACGTCGTGCGCCGTCTTGCGGCCGTTCGCCCACGCCGCGGGGTCGGTGATTGCCGGGCCGGGGCCGCCGCTGCTCTCGCCCGAGCGGACGGCGCCGGAGAGGGCGCGGATGAAGGAGATGCAGTTGGGGAAGCGCTCGTCGGGGTTCTTGGCGAGCGCCCGCGCCACCGCCGGCCGGTCGCCTTCCGGGATGGCGGACAGGTCCGGCGCCTCGGTCATGTGCTGGAGCGCGAGCTGGCGGATGTTCCGCCCGTTGAACGGCTTCTTCCCCGAGATCAGCTCGCAGTACACGATGGCGAGGCTGTACTGGTCGGAGTGCCGGCTCACCTTGTTGGAGAACGTCTCGGGCGCCGCGTACACCGGCGTGACGCCGCCCATCAGGCCGGAGCTGCTGGAGCGTTCGAGCTGCTTGACGAGGCCGAAGTCGGCGACCTTCACCCGGTCGGAGACGGTGAACAGGTTCTTCGGCTTCACGTCGAGGTGCTGGAGGTTGTGCTTCTCGATCAGGTGGTCGAGGCCGACGGCGGCGTCGTCGAGGTAGCCGAGGAGGACGTCGCGCGGGATGCCGGGGCGGCCGGCGGCCTGGTACTCGCAGAGCACGTCGTGGAGGTTGCGGTCGGCCAGCTCCATCACGATGAGGAGCTCGCCGCCGATCTCGCGGATCTGCTCGATGGACAGGAGGAACGGGTGGCGGGCCTCCTTGACGCGCTCGAGCGCCTTCATCTCCTGGAGCGCGCGCGCGTCGTCGCCGTCGAGGGAGTTGAGGTTGCCGTAGACGAACTTGATCGCCTTGTCGATGCCGCCGGGGGCGACGCACTTCCACACCTCGCCGAACCCGCCGGTGCCGATCGGCTCGACGAGCCGGTAGCCGGGAATCGGTTCGGTGTCGGGTTCGCGCATCCAATTCATCGCGGGGCCACCAGGGAGGAAGCCGGGCGCCGGGGCGGACGGAGCCGGAGTGCGTCGCCTGAACCGTAATTCACACCCGGGCGGAAGTCCAATCCGGGGGGTGAGTGGCGCGGGGATTACGCCCGGCGTCGTAAAACGAGTTGAGGGCGGGCGGGAAAGCCCCGAGCAACCGACCCAAACCCCCTGGATTCCCGCCGATGCACGCCCGCCACTACGCCACCGGCGAACCGCTCGAACTTACCGTCGCCGACGGCCACGTCGCCGCGCTGCGCCCGTCGGCCGCGGCGCCGACGTGCTGGGCGGCGCCGGCGTTCTTCGACCCGCAGATCAACGGCGCCCTCGGCGTCGGCTTCACCTCGCCGACGCTCACCACCGACGGCGTCCGGGTGGTCGTGGCGGAGTGTCGGCGGCACGGCGTCGGCGGCTTCCTCCCCACGCTCATCACCGCGAGTTACGAATCGCTCCGCCACGGCTTCGCCACCCTCGCCGCGGCCCGCGCCGCCGACCCGGCGCTGGCGCGAACGATCCCCGGCTACCACCTCGAAGGTCCGTACCTGTCCGCCGAGGACGGCCCACGCGGCGCCCACCCGCGGGAACACGCCCGCGACCCCGACTGGGACGAGTTCCGCCGCCTCCAGGACGCCGCCGACGGCCGCATCCTCATGGTCACCGTCGCCCCGGAGCGCACGGGCGCCGTCCGCTTCATTAAGCAGCTCACCGCGGCCGGTGTGGTGGTGGCGATCGGCCACACCGCGGCGACGACCGACCAACTGCGGGACGCCGTCGACGCGGGGGCGAAGACGAGCACGCACCTGGGTAACGGCGCGCACGCGGTGCTGCCGCGGCACCCGAACTACCTCTGGGACCAGCTTGCCGAGGACCGGTTGTGGATGAGCCTGATTCCCGACGGGCACCACCTGCCGCCGGCGGTCGTGAAGTGCCTCGTGCGGGCGAAGGGCGTGGCGCGGACGCTCATCACCTGCGACGCGAGCAGCCTCGCGGGGATGCCGCCGGGCCGCTACCGCGAGTGGGGCACCGACCTGGACGTGCTGCCGTCCGGCAAGGTGGTGCTGGCCGGCACGCCGTACCTCGCCGGCAGCGGACACTTCACCGACCGCTGCGTCGGCACGCTGGTCCGCGACGCCGGCGTGACGCTCGCGGAAGCGGTGGACATGGCGTCGGCGCGCCCGCGCGCGCTGCTGGGGCTGCCGGCGCCGCGGCTGGCGGTCGGGGAGGACGTGGTGGTGTTCGACTGGGAGCCGGGGGGCGAGGTGAAAGTCCTGGAATGCTGAAAGCCCGGGGACGGCCGTCCCCGGGCTTTCGCGCGCTCCACGTCCGCGTTCACTACGGCTTCGGCGCCACCGCCGGCGCCGTCCGGCCCGGGGCGAGGCGGCCGCTGGCGCGGTACAGCCACGTCTCGGCCGGGCCGTTCGCGGTGTCCGCGCGGATGTCGGTCGGCTCCGGCCGGTTGTCGTCGGTCGGGCGGACGAAGTCCAGCCGCAGCGTCTTGCGGGTGACCAGCGGCGGCGGCTGGTTGTCCGCCGCCAGCGGCGCCGCCTGCTGCGTCGCCACGCCGTTCGACAGCCCGGTGACGAAGACCGAGAACTGCGCCACCCGCGGGGCGCGCTCGGCCATGTTCGTCCAGATCGCCAGCCCGGACACGAGGTGCGGGAAGGCGTCCGGCAGGCTCGGGCGGATCGGCCGGCGGCTGATCTGGATGGTGGTCATCAGGTTCTGGCTGCCGGCCGGCCGGTCCGGGGTGATGTTCCGGTCCTCGAACCGCTTGATCTGCTCGAAGATGTACGGCTGCGGCTCGTCGAGGAAGCGACCCGGCGGGTTGCGCGTGACCAGCTCGAACTCGGGGGTGAAGAACACCGGCTCGCCGGACCGGTTGTACACCTGGTACCACAGGTACCACACCGTCTGCCGGGCCGGGTTGCCGCGGGCGTCGAACCCGTCCACCTCCATGATGCGCGGCGGCTTGTAGCGGAAGTGGAGCGTCCAGACGCCGGCGCGGTCGAGCGGCAGGTCGGCGGGGTCCACCGGCCGCTCGCCGGGCTGGAGGCCGCGGTTCTCCTGCGCGAGCACAACGGGCGCCGCGGCCCCGGCGAGGGCCGCGGCCAGGAACCGCCGGCGGTCGGGTCGGTGCGTCATGGTCCTGGGCCGTGGTGGACGGGGGCGGGCGTTATCTTGAACCATACCCGCCCGCGGCGTCCCGATCAAGCGGACCCCCCGGCGGCGCCGCCGGCCGCGGCCGGCCGGACCGGCGCAACCGATCCGCCCGGCCGTGGCGGGGGTTGAATCCGACACGGCGGGCCGCACACTACCCCCGCCGGTATCCGCCCGCCGTCCCTTTCCCCGCAGGAGTCCACCCGTGACCCGCTTCGCCGCCCTCGCCGCCGCCGTCGGCCTGTGCCTGTCCGCCGCGTCCGCCCAGGACGCCAGCACCCTCAAGGTGAAGGCCGGCGACGCCTTCCCGAACGTGCCGCTCGTCGCCGCCCAGGTCGAGAAGCTGCCGGGCAAGAAGGCCGGCGACACCGTCAGCATCGCCGACCTGAAGGGGAAGAACGTCGTCGTCTTCTTCTACCCGAAGGCGCTGACGAAGGGCTGCACCATCGAGTCGTGCGGGTTCCGCGACATCGCCAAGGACTTCCCGGCCGACACCGTCCTGCTCGGCGCCAGCGCCGACACCGAGAAGCTGCAGGACGAGTTCATCACCAAGGAGAAGCTGCCGTACCCGCTGCTGTGCGACACCGACCTGAAGCTGATCCAGGCCCTCGGCATCCAGATGGCCGGGAAGGCGATGCCGCAGCGCAAGACGTTCGTGGTGGGCAAGGACGGGAAGATCGCCAAGGTGTACGACAAGGTGGACCCGGCCAAGCACCCGGCCGAGGTGCTGGCCTTCGTGAAGGGGCTGAACTGACCCGAGCTTCCGCCGCTGGCGGCGTTGCACCGCGGTGCAACGCCGCGAGCGGCGGCCCGTCGCCCGATCCCACATCCCCCACACCCCATGCTCTGCCCGCGGTGTCACGGCACCCACGTCGTCCTGGTGAACGGCCAGCGGGTGCCGTGTCCCGAGTGCGCGGGCATGGGCGAGATCCACTGCTGCGACGGCCTCCAGGAGCAGCCCGGCGAGTGCGAGCCGCCCCCGCCCCCGCCGCCTACTTCAGCTCCTTGACGAACACGTTCATCAGCTCAAGCCCCTCGGCCGGCTCGAACGTGATCGCGCCGGATTGGGGATTCGTCGTCTTGCGGAACTGCAACACCTCGCGGCGCCAACTGCCAGGGTTCTGGCCCTTCCGAACCGTCGGGAACTCGGCGGTCAACCCCCCGACGGATACCTTGAGCGTCTCCGGTTGAGCCTTCGCAGGCACCTTAACGTCGAATACGAGATCGCACGCCTCGTAGGCTTTCTCGCTCACGAGCGGCGCCTTCCCCGCGGCGCGCAGCACGCCGCCGCCGGCCTTCCACGCTCCGGCCTCCGTCTTCCACCCGGTCAGGTCGAGCCCGGTGAACAGGCTGACGTGCCCCTCCCACACCTTCGCCACCTCCTCGGGCTTCGGGTTGGTGCTCGGCAGCTCCTTGATCTTCACGTTCTTGAAGTGGCACTCCGCCCCCTCGCTCTCGAACGCGAGGTAGCCCTTGCGCGGGTTGCTCTTGCTGACGCCGGACACTTCCTTGCCGTTGACGTGCAGCTTGATGGCGCCGTCGTTGGCGAGCACCTTGTAGTGGTTCCACTGGCCGCCGCCCTTGACGCGGTTCTCGCTCGGCAGGCAGCGCTCCATCTTGGGGTTGGTGGGATGCACGCGGTCGGGCGTACACCGCGCCCCGTGGATGCTGAAGATGTCGCCGTGGCTGGTGGCCCAGCCGTCCTTCGGGGCGAAGTTGATGAGCACCTGCACCTCGATGCCGCGGGTGTACGGCGTGCCGACGGCCGGGAGCGGGTCGCCCCACACGAACAAGCCGCTGTTCGCCATCTTCTCCTTCTCGACGTGCATCCAGTCGAAGTCGAGCTCGAAGTTCTCGTAGTGCTTGTCGGTGCTGAGGAACCCGGTCGGGTTGCCCGTGGTGACGATCTCGCCGTCCTTCACGAAGAACGTGCCGGGGGCGCAGTTGACGTTTCGAAACCCGGTCAGGTCTTTGCCGTTGAACAGGTCGCGGGTGCCGTCGGGCTGCACGGCCGGGGCGGGGAGCACCGCGGCGAGTACGGCCGCGGCGGCGAGGAGAACGGGGCGCATCGGGAGAAGCTCCGGGAAAGCGTGTTGAGGCGGGGCCGGCGGCCGGGCACAATGAGCCGACCGGGCCGGCGGCGGGGCTCATTCTAGCCACGCGGCGGCCCGGGGTTCACGCCGGAATCCCTCCCATGCGCCGTCTGCTGTTCGTGGCCGCGCTCGCGGCCCTCCTCCCCGCCACCGTCCCGGCCGCCGACCCGCGGGCGGCCATCGACCTGTGGCCCGGCAAGGCGCCCGGCGAGACGAAGGACGTCGGCCCCGAGACGTACAACGAGACGAAGCCCGGCCAGATCGACGTGAAGCGGCTGACCAACGTGTCGAAGCCGCAGCTGCTCGTCTACCCCGCGCCGAAGGGGAAGGCGAACGGGACCGCGGTGATCGTGGCGCCCGGCGGCGGCTACAGCATCCTGGCGATCGAGCACGAGGGGACGCAGACGTGCGAGTGGCTGAACTCGCTCGGCGTCACGGCGTTCCTGCTGAAGTACCGCGTGCCGAAGCGGACGATGCAGATGCCCGACAACCTCGCGGCGATCCAGGACGCCCAGCGGGCGATCAGTATCGTCCGCAGCCAGGCCGCCGAGTGGAACATCGACCCGAACCGCGTCGGCATGCTCGGCTTCTCCGCCGGCGGCAACCTGACCGCGTGGGCGAGCCTCACCGAGAAGCGCCACTACGACGCGATCGACGACGCGGACAAGGCGTCGAGCCGTCCGAGCTTCGCGGCGCTGATTTATCCGGCGTACCTGACGGACAAGGACGGCAACCTGAAGGCCGAGTACCCGGTGACGAAGGCGAGCCCGCCGATGTTCATGGCTCACGCCCACGACGACGGCGTGACGCCGGTGGGGAGCGTGGCGCTGTACCTGGCGCTGACGAAGGCGGGGGTGCCGGCGGAGGTGCACGTGTACGAGCGCGGCGGCCACGGCTACGGGATGCGGGCGGGGCCGAACCCGGTGTCGAGCTGGCCCGCCCGCTGCGCCGACTGGCTCAAGACGCGAGGGTATTTGAACGCGAAGAAGTGACGTTGGGCGCCGGAGAGCACGCGATGACCGAAGAGCGCGGCACGCTGACATTCCACCACCCCGACGGTGACGAGGTGTTCGCGCTCTTGTCCGCGACCATGACGGTGACTCGGCACCCCGACGAGGTCGAACTCGCTTTCTACGTCAGCGGCGAGTGCCGGAACGAGGGGCGGCGGCAACTCACGAACGCCGAGGTGTCCGTGTTCCTGACGGAGTTCGATGCCGCCACCCTCGTCGGCCGTCGGTTCGAGGTGCCGCAGTCCTACGACGAGGCACGGGAGGATCACGTCTCCTGCGTGTACTACTTCGAGCACAACGACCTCAACCGGAACGTCGTCGAGATCGTGGGGGTGGTCGGTGATGGGTATCGGGTGCAGTGGTCGGGCGAGATGGGCGACGACGGGGACGAGGCTCTGAGCCGAGTCGTCATCGACGCCGTGTTTGACCTGTTGACGCGACCGGTCGCAACCTGACCGGGGTCAGAGGACCGCCCACACTCGCAAGACACGAACCTTCTTGTCGTCCTCGATCACCTCGTAGTCGAGTGCGAGCGGGGGTTCCGAGGCGGTCCGCGTTTGCCGCGTGCCGATCGGAATGCCGAGCGAATACGGGTCGCCGGCAAGCGCCCGGTCGAGCGCGTCGGAAGCCGCGGTTACGGCGTTCCGGTCCGCGGCAGCGAGCCACTCCGCCGCGAGGTCGTCCTCGGCCTGCTGGGTCCAGACGACGGCGTAGTTCACGAGCCGTACCTTTCGTGGATCCGCTTCCAGACCTCGGCGAGCGGCCGGCCGTCGGGTTGCTGACGCAGCTTCTCGAACTCTTCGTCCGTGATGGGCGGCCGGACGCCTGCGGGTAGCTTCCCACGCGGCGCCGGGTTTGCGAACCGAACGAACGCGCCGTCCGGTCCACAGAAGGCGATCGGCCCGTCGGTCGCGGCCAGCCGGGCGAGCAGGTCGGGGTCGGTAATCACGACGGTCGTTACGGCGCTCATGGTCGTCTCCTCGGGCTCCTCACCCATCATACCACTGCGGTGCGGCGACCCGCCTACCCGATCTCCACGACCGCTTTCACGACGCCGGTCTCGGGCTTCAGCCACGTCGGGAACACGTCCAGCACGGCGTCGAACGGGGCGCGGTGCGTGATCCACGGCCGCGTGTCGAGCATGCCGCCCTCGATCAGCCGGATGATCCGCGTGAACTCCGGCGCCAGGGCGTTGCGGCTCGCCAGGAACGTCATCTCGCGGCGGTGCATCAGCGGTTGCGTGAACCCGAGTTGGTCCTGCGTGATGCCGACCCACACCAGCCGGCCGGCGAAGCCGACGTAGTGGTAAGCGCCCGACATGCTCTTCGCCGAGCCGGTCGCGTCCACCACCACGTTGCCGAGCTTGCCGGCCGTCAACTCCGTGAACGCCTTCACGTCGGCGTCGAAGTCGCCCTTCGACAGCAGCGTCTCGCGCACGCCCATCTTCTCCCGCGCGAACGCCAGCCGCTGCTCGTTCAGGTCCATGACCACGACGCGCGACCCGGCCAGCTTGGCGAACTCGATCACGCTCAGGCCGATCGGGCCGGCGCCGATCACCAGCACCGTCTCGTCCGCCCTCGGATTCGCGCGGTTGACGGCGTGGAGGCCGATGCCGAGCGTCTCGACCAGCGCCAGCTGCTCGAACGTGAGCTTGTCGGAAACGTGGAGCTTGCGGGCGGGGATGGTGAAGCGCGGGCGGAGGCCGCCGTCGCAGTGGACGCCGAGCGTCTGGTGGTTCTCGCAGGCGTTGGTGTGGCCGCGGGCGCAGCTGTAGCAGTTCTGGCAGTTGATGTACGGCTCCACCGCCGCCCGGTCGCCGGGCTTCACGTTCGTCACGCCCGGGCCGACCGCGACCACCTCGACGCCGAGTTCGTGGCCGGGGATGCGCGGGTAGCTGAAGAACGGCATCTTGCCGAGGTAGCCGCTGTAGTCGGTGCCGCAGACGCCGACGCGCGACACGCGCACCACGGCCTCGCCCGGCCCCGGCGGCGGCGGCTCGGGAATGTCGATGAACCGGAACTGCTTGGGCTGTTCGAGCTGCAGCGCCTTCATGGCACGAGTCCGGTGGGAGGGTGATTCGGTGAGCTCATTGAACGGGCAAAGCCCACCCGTAGCAACGGGTGGGCTCGGCGACGGTACAGCGGTGGAGTGGCGGCGCAAACCGCTGGTAGCCGCGGGCTTCAGCCCGCGTAGGCCTGTGGCGCCCACCAGGGGGCGACGGGGAACAGACACCGCCGACGTAGGCGCGGGCTGAAGCCCGCGGCTACCAGCGGTTTGCGCCGCTCCGGGTCACTTCAAAATGTCCCGCACCACCGTACCCGAAACGTCCGTCAGCCGGAAGTCGCGGCCGCTGTAGTGGTACGTCAGCTTCTCGTGGTCGAGGCCGAGCTGGTGCAGGATCGTCGCGTGCAGGTCGTGGACGTGGACCTTGTTCTGAACCGCCGCGAACCCGAACTCGTCGGTCGCGCCGTACGCCATGCCGCCCTTCACGCCGCCGCCGGCGAGCCACACGCTGAACCCGTGGTTGTTGTGGTCGCGGCCGTTCTGCCCCTCGCTCGTCGGCGTCCGCCCGAACTCGCCGCCCCACAGCACCAGCGTCTCGTCGAGCAGCCCGCGCGCCTTCAGGTCGCGGAGCAGCGCCGCGACCGCCTTGTCGCTGTCCTTCGCCTTGGTGCGGTGGCCGCCCTCCACGTTCCCGTGGTCGTCCCACGGCTGGCCGCTGCCGTAGAAGACCTGCACCATCCGCACCCCGCGCTCGACCAGCCGGCGGGCCGACAGGCAGGCGTCGGCGAAGTAGCCCTTGCCGTACTGCTCGCGGACGCGGACCGGTTCCTTGTTCACGTCGAAGGCGTCGGTCGCTTCCGTCTGCATGCGGAAGGCCATCTCCAGCGACTGGATGCGGGCGTCGAGCTGGTCGTCGCCGGCGCGGCGCTCGAGGTGCATCCGGTTGAGGCCGTTCAGCAGGTCGAGTTGCTGCCGCTGCGTGGCGGGGGTGAGGTTGCCGTTGCGGATGTGGTCGATGACGCGCTTCGGGTCGAGGTTCTGGATGTGGCAGCCCTGGAACACGCCCGGCAGGAAGCTGTTGTTCCACAGCGCCGGCCCGACGACCGGCTTGCCGGGGCACAGCACGACGAACCCGGGGAGGTTCTGGTTCTCGGTGCCGAGGCCGTACAGCAGCCAGCTCCCCATGCTGGGGCGGATCGGCTGCGTGTTGCCGCACGTCATCAGCAGCAGGCCGGGCTCGTGGTTCGGGATGTCGGTGTGCATCGACCGCACGACGCAGATGTCGTCGATGCACTTGCCGATCTCGGGGAAGATCTCGCTGACCTCGATGCCGCTCTGGCCGCAGCGCTTGAACGCGAACGGCGACTTGTACAGCCCGCCGGTGCGGCGCTCGGTGCGGAGGCCGGCCCCCGGCGGCTGCTGGCCGTGGTACCGCTCCAGCGCCGGCTTGGGGTCGAACGTATCGACCTGGCTCGGCCCGCCGTTCATGAACAGGTGGATGACGTGCTTCGCCTTCGGGGCGAAGTGCGCGGCGCGGGCCGCGAGCGGGTTGGCGGCCGGCGGCCGGGCGGCGGCGCGGTCGCCGAGGAGCCCGGCGAGGCCGAGCAGCCCGAGGCCGGTGCCCGACCGGGCGAGGAGTTCGCGGCGGCTGATCGGAAGCATGAGAACTCCAGTGATCCGACGCGGCGTCGGCGTATTTCGTGGGGCCGGTTTCCAACCGGCCGTGTTCAGCAAGGCCGGTTGGAAACCGGCCCCACGTCAGTCGACGTACATCATCTCGTTGCTCGCCAGCAGCGCCTGGGCGTACTGCTGCCAGCGCGTGAGGCGGTCGTCGGCCGTCGTCGGCTGGCACAGGAACGCCAGCGCCAGCGCGACTTCCTCCGTCGCCGGCGCGCGGTTGAACGCCAGCCGGTACGCCGCGTCCACCCGCGCCTCGTCCGTCGCCCCCAGCTTCTCCACACGGGCGGCGAAGGCCTTCGCCTGGTTCACCATAAACTCGCTGTTCAGCGCGAACAACTGCTGCTGCGGCACCGTCGTCACCGTGCGGCGGTCGGCGGTCACGTTCGCGTCGGGGAAGTCGAACAGTCGGAGGAGGCCGTCGAGCTCGTGGCGGCTCACCTTCGCGTACATCGTGCGGCGCTTGGCGTTCGCGTCGCGCAGGTCGAACGTCGGGCCGCCGAGTTTGTCGTCGAGGTTGCCGCTCACCGCCAGCAGCGAGTCGCGCCACGCCTCCACGTCGAGCCGGCGGCGACTGCCGCGCCACAGGTACACGTTCGCCGCGTCCGTCGCCGCGTTCCCCGCGTGCGGCTCGGCGGCGCGCTGGTAGGTGGCGCTCAGCATGATCTGCCGGTGGAGCCACTTCGTACTCCAGCCGTTCTGCACGAAGCCGACGGCGAGCCAGTCGAGCAGCTCGGGGTGGCTCGGCCGGCCGCCCTGGACGCCGAAGTTGCTCGGCGTGTCCACCAGACCGCGGCCGAAGTGCCACGCCCACACCCGGTTCACGAACACCCGCGCCGTCAACGGGTTGTCCGGCGTGGCGATGGCCTTCGCCAGGTCGAGCCGCGAATAGTCTTTCGCCGGCTCGGCGGTCGCCAGCACCTGCAGGAAGCCCTTCGGCGCGTCCTCGCCCTTCGTCGCCGGGTTGCCGCGGATGTACACCTTCATGCCGCTGCCGGCCCCGCTCAGGATGTGCGCCTGCAGCGGCATCGGCGGCGACGCCTTCTTGCGGGCGTCGAGCTCGGTCCGCATCGCCGCGAGTTGCGGCTTCTGATCCGCTGACACGAACAGCTTCTCGGCGTTCTCCGGCGACACGAACAGCGGGGCGTTCGCGTCGAGGAACATCGCCTTCGCCAGCGGGTCGGCGCCCTTCGCCTTCCCCTTCGGCGGCACCGGGTCGGGCACCTCCAGCGCCGCCAGCTTCGTCTGCACCGCGGTCGCGGCGGCCTTCACGGCGTCGGCCTTCGCGTCGGCCTTCAGCGCGAACCAGTCCTTCGTGACGGCCGGCGCCTTGCTCGCGTTCGCGGCGTCGGTGAACTTCACCCAGCGGTCGAGGAAGTACGGCTCCAGCTCGTTCGCCTTCGCGGTCGCGGTCAGCTTCGCCCGGCCGGCCTGCACGTCCCGCGCGGCGACGAGGTAGTCGGCGGTGCGGCTCACGGCCTTCGTCGCGGCGGCCTTCCCGGCGGCGGTCAGCACGCCGCCGATGGCGTCCTCCTGCTGCTTCACCCGGGCCTGCGCGTCGTTGTAGGTCTTCTGCTCGGCCTGCGTGGCGAGCGGGGCGTTGGTCAGGTTCGTGCCGTAGAACAGGCCGGCCAGCGAGTAATAATCGCGCGTCGGGATGGGGTCGAACTTGTGGTCGTGGCAGCGGGCGCAGCTGACCGTCAGGCCCAGGAACGCCCGGCTGACCACGTCCACGCGGTCGTCGAGTTCCTCGGCGATGGCCTGCTCGCGGGCGGTGTTCTTGTAGTACTCGGCACCCAGCCCCAGGAAGCCCATGCCGGCCAGCCGGGTGAACAGCTCGTCGGCCGTCTCGGTCGCGTTCCCCGGCAGCAGGTCGCCGGCGAGTTGCAGGGTGACGAAGCGGTCGAACGGCATGTCGGTGTTGAACGCCCGGACGACCCAGTCGCGGTACAGGTAGGCGTTCCGCTTCGGCGTGACGGCGAACGTGTGCGCCTGGTCCTCGGCGTACCGGGCCACGTCGAGCCAGTGCCGCGCCCACCGCTCGCCGTAGCGCGGCGACGCGAGCAGTCGGTCGATCAGCTTCTCGAACGCCTTCGGGTCGGCGTCGCTCACGAACGCCTCGACCTCCTCCGGCGTCGGCGGCAGGCCGTGCAGGTCGAACGTCGCCCGGCGGATGAGGGTGCGGCGGTCGGCGCTGCCGACGGGCGTCAGCTTCTTCTCGGCGAGTTTCGCGGCGATGAACGAATCGACCGACTGCGTTCCCGCGACCGCCTTCGGCGGCTGGATCGACCAGAAGGCGCGGCCTTCTTCGAGGCTCAGCCCCTTGAGCGCCTTCGCGACCGCGGCGGTGCCGGTGCGCGGGTCGGGGGCGCCCATCTTGATCCACCGCTCGAAGTCGGCGACGACCGCGGCCGGCAGCTTCCCGCTCGGCGGCATCTGCACGTCGCCGTCGTAGCGGAGCGACTTCAGCAGCGTCCCCTTCGCGGCGTCGCCGGGCACGACCGCGGCGCCGGTGTCGCCGCCCTGAGTCCAGTGGGCTTTCGTGTCGAGCTTGAGGCCGCCGCGGAGCTTGTTCTTGCTCTCGGCGTCGGCCGAGTGGCACTTGACGCAGTGCTCGACGAGGACGGGGCGGATCTTCGCCTCGAAGAACTCGACCGCCTTCGGGTCGTCCGCGGCACGGGCGACGGGCGCGGCGAGCGCAACGAACGCGACAACGAGCGGGAACCGCATGAGCGCCTCGGCGGCGGGACGAACGGGGACGGACCGGCGGGAGTCGGCGGCGGGAGGGTGGGCCGACGGTGTTAAGAATAGCCGACGGACGGGCGAGGAGCAACAGGCGAGCGGCGCGGCGTCACGCCCCCTCGGCGGCGTCGGGGTAGCGGCTCGGGTCGGGCGGGTGGTTGTACACCAGCGCCGGGAAGTGTTCGACCAGGTAGTGCATCACCCGCCGCACCGACAGCACCCCCACCGGCCGGTTCGCGTCGTCGATCACCGGCAGGTGGCGGTAGCCGCCCTTCTCCATCTTCTTCAGCGCCGC
>DASPHQ010000130.1:0-6336 GCA_035629595.1 Urbifossiella sp.
AAACGACTTAGGGAATCAGGGGATAGGTGCTGCGGGCGGATCGTCCGACTTGGGTCGATCTAAAACCCGCCTGACAGCCCCAAACCTCAGCGATTCCGTGAGCAAAGAGAACTCTCCCCCACCACGTTTGCAATTCGTTGAACGCCCCGGGATGGGCAGCAGGTCACGGTCACACCACGCCCGCCATCCGCAGCGCGACCACGGCCGCGACCCCCGCCAGCAGCGGCAGCGCCACCCGCTTCGCCAGCACGAACGGGTTCGTGTGCGTCAGCGTGGCGCACATCAGCGTTACCGCGGCGACCGGGCTCATCGTGCGACCCGCCGCCGAGCCCACGCCCACCAGCGCGCCCACCGCCGTGGGGTCGTGACCGAGATCGACGGCCGGCTGGAAGAAGAAGCCGTACAGGCTCTGCGTGCTCGCCATCCCCGAGCCGCTCACCGCCGCGAACGCCAGCGGCACGAACGCCGCCAGCGGCTGCAACAGGTCCGGGTAGTCGGTGATCAGCCGGCCCAGCGCCGCCGCCAACCCCGCCCCCTCGATCGCCTTCCCGAAGCACGTCGCCGTCACGATCAGGCTCACGATGTTGGCGAAGCCGTAACCCGCGCCGGCGAAGAACTGCGTCACGCCGTCGCGCGCCTTCCCCGGCGTCACCGCCATCGCCACCAGCACGCCCACCAGCATCGCCAGGCCGATCAGCCGGGTGCTGTACAGGTCGATGTCGCGCGCGCCGTCCTTCGGCGCGGCCACCCAGGCGTCGGGCACGTCGAGCGCGTGGAGCGGCGGACCGGCCAGGAACAGCAGCACGAGCGGGACGAGCGGCACGAGCGCTTTGAGGAAATTAACCTTCTCCGGGGGCGGTTCCGGCGCCGACTCCGGGACCGCCGTCCCGGGGCTTTCGGGGGTCTTTTCCCACCACCGACTCAGCACCCACAGCACCGCCAGCGACACCGCCAGCTGCACGAACACCGGCCCCGGCAGGTAACGGCTCACCTGCTCCTGCGTCGTCACCTTCGTCACCTTCGCCACCGTCAGCAGCTCGGGGGCGCCCGGGTTCAGCAGCTCGCCGCCGACCGACGCCCCCAGCAGCAGGCACGCGCCGATGGTGGGGAACGAGTAGCCGGCGGCGCGCATCAGCGGCACCACCACCGGGCCGATGCACACCGCCGTGCTCGTCTGGCTGATGACCGGGATGTTCACCAGGAACCCGACCAGCACCACGCCCGGAACCAGCAGCCACCGCACCCGCCGCAGCGGGGCCGTCAGCAGCAGCACCAGGTGGCGCTCGCAGCCGGTGTGGCGCAGCACGTACGCGAAGCCCATCGCCGAGCAGATCGGCACCACGAACTTCTCGTTCGAGAACGTCGCCAGGAAGTTCAGCACCACCGCCGTCAGCACCCCGAGCCGGCCTCGGACGGCGTCGCAGGCGACCGCGGTGACGAGCGCCGCGGCCAGCAGCACGAGCCGCACGTCCCAGCCGCGGACGACCAGGACGACGGCGCCGGTGACGGCGAGGACGGCGGCGAGCTCGGTCAGTCCCATCGGGCGCGCCCTTCGAGTCTGCGGGTCGGACGGGTGGTGGCGGATGGTCCGGCGGTCGCGGCGGGTGAGGGGCAGTTTCCGCGCGGTTCGATTGAAGTCAAGCGGCGGACCGGCGGCGGCGCGGGAATACTGGCACAACGGTCCCTTTCCTGGGTACACCCATGACGAACGACGCCAAGCTCGGGCTGCTGGCCGGGGTCGCCGGGGTCATCACCGCCGCCGTGTTCCACCGCCCCGCCGCCGACGCGCCCGCGCCGCCGGTCCAGGCCGCGGTGTCGGCACAACCGCCGCGCGTCACCGGCGCCGTGCCGGCCCCGCGCCCGGTCGCGGCGAACACCCGGCCCGAGATCGAGGCCCGCGCCGTGTCGCGGCCGGCGGACGACGAGGAGTAGTTCTTGGCTTCCGCCGCTTGCGGCGATGCACCCCGTTGCATCGCCGCAAGCGGCAACCGAACTTCACGCAACCTTCACGTCGCGTCCGTATCCCATCCCGCGGACCCGCCTCCCGGAGCCGCCATGTTCCGCCGCCTCCTCCCCGTCGCCGTCCTCGTCGCCGCCGGCTGCGGCAAAGCCCCCCCGCCCGACGACCCGAAGCCCGCCCCCACCGGCGAGCTGGCGAACCTGGCGAAAGCCGAGGTGAACGCCGAGGGGGCCACGTTCGTCGAGCCGATCATGAAGGTCTGGACCAACGAGTTCCAGTCGCTCACCGGCGACAACGTGAGGATCAACTACCAGGGGAAGGGCTCGGGCGCCGGCGTCAGCCAGATGACGAAGCGGCTCGCGGCGTTCGGCTGCTCCGACGCCCCGATGAACGCCCAGCAGCTCGCCGAGGCGAAGAAGACCGGCGGCGACGTCGTCCACGTCCCGCTCGTCATCGGGGCCGTGGTGCCGATGTACAACCTCCCCGGCGTCGCCGAGCCGGTCAAGTTCACCGGCCCGCTGCTGGTCGGCATCTTCACCGGGAAGGTGAAGCGGTGGGACGACCCGCGGCTGAAGGAGCTGAACCCCGGCGTGGCGCTGCCGGCGCTGGACATCCAGCCGGTGTACCGGAGCGACCCGAGCGGCACGTCGTTTATCTTCTCGGACTACCTCTCGAAGGTGGACGCGCACTTCAAGCAGACGGTCGGCGCCAGCACCGCCCCGACGTGGCCGGAGAACGTCGGCATCCGCCAGGGGAAGAGCGACGGCGTGGCCGGGCACGTCGAGCGCACCCCGGGGGCGATCGGGTACATCGAGCTGACCTACGCGCTGGACCAGAAGGCGACGTTCGGCTCGGTCCGCAACGCCGCCGGCAAGGACGTGCGGGCGAACCTGGCGAGCATCACCGCGGCGGCGGCGGCGAGCCTGGACGCGAAGCAGACCGCGCCGCCGTACTCGCTCCACGAACTGACGTACAACCTGACGGACGCCCCGGGCGAGGCGTCGTACCCGATCGCGGGGATGAGCTTCGCGGTGCTGTACCAGCGGCCGGAGCTCGGCGACGACGCGGCGAAGGCGAAGGCGAAGGCGGTGGTGGCGTTCCTGAAGTGGACGGTCGGCGACGCGGGGCAGGAGCTGGCGGGGAAGCGGAACTACGCGCCGCTCCCGGCGGCTTTGCGGGTGCGGGCGGCGGAACGGCTTTCGTCGGTCGTGGTCGAGTGAGGAGTCGTTGGGAGTCTGCGGGAGTCTGCGGGAGTAAACCAGGGGTCTACTCCTCCACTCCCAACGACTCCCAACGACTCCCCCACTGCTAAGTCAGCCGCCTCCGCCCGTGGCGCATGTGCGCCGGCGCCAGCGGCAGGAACAGCGTGCCGCCGAGCCACCCGCCCACCACCCCCGCCACGACCAGCCCGAACCCCACCGCCGCCAGCACCACCGGGCTGCCGGGGTCGGCCGCGTCCAGGTTCATGTGCTCGACCAGGTACGCCGCCGGCGCGGGCAACGCCCCCTGCGCCGCCGACAGCCCCGCCACCCCCACCGACCCGAGCGCCCCCGCCAGCACCCCGTGCCGCAGCCCGGCGCCGGTCCCGGCGGCGGCCAGCGCGGCGCCGCCCAGCGCCGCCAGCGTCGCCAGCTGGGCGCTCAGGAAGCGCGCCTGCCCGATGCTCGCGGTCCGCAGGGTGCCCTTCGCGTTCCGCTCCACCAGCTTCCGGGCCGGGTCCGCGAAGCCGACGCCGAGCACGACCACCGCGGCCCCGGCCAGCACCTTCCACCACACCGTCGGCCGCCCCTCGGGCTTCGGCGACACCTCGCCGAGGTGGACCGAACTCGAGCGCCGCACCGCCGGCGTCGGCATGTCGAGGTGCGGCACGCCGGCCCACACCCTGCCGCCGACGGCCCCGGCCACCGCCCCCAGCACCGCCAGCACCGCGGGTTGAACCAGCAGCACCAAATACCCCGGCGGCGCCCCGCCGGCGACCTCCACGCTGAGGAACAGCCCGCCCGTGACGCCGCCGACGACGAGGCCGAGCCACAGGCCGCCGCCGCGCCCGGCCCCGGCCAGCAGCGCGCCGAACACCGCCGACAGCGCCTGCACCGCGAGCACGGCGGCGAGGGCGTCGTCGGACGCCCACCAGCCCACTTGCTCGGACTCGGGTACGGACGCGGTGGCCCAGCCGGCAAGGAATTTGCGCAGCGCCAGGTACGCGCCGAGGGCCGCGACGGTGCCGACGACGAGGCGGCTGGCGGCGGACGGCGGGCCGGGGCGCGCCGGGGCGGCGTCCGCGTCGGGCGGGAGGAAGGCGGCTTCGTCCGGGCTCAGGAGCAGGCCGGCGCAGCGCGGACACCGCGACACGCCGGTGAACGCCGACTGGCAGGCTGGACAGAATAGTTGCATGGCGTACCCCGCCGCAACTGTAGAACGCAAACCCGCCGCGTGCGGCCCGGATGTTGCGGTTCGTAAACTGACGTTGATGCGAGGACGGAATTCGTCGTCGCGGAACGCCCACCCGCAAGCCCGGGGACGGCCGTCCCCGGGATTCGCCCTGGAATTCCCATGCCCCACGTCGTTGTCGTCGGCGGCGGCCTGACCGGCCTGGCGACCGCGTTCCGCCTCCGGGCCGACGGCGTCGCCGTCACGCTCCTCGAATCGCGCACCCGCCCCGGCGGCAACGTCGGCACCGTGGACGATGGCGGGTTCCGCGTCGAGCTGGGGCCGAACGGGTTCCTCGACCGCACCCCGCACCTGCCGCGCCTCTGCCGCGACCTCGGCCTCGCCGACCGCCTCCTCCCCGCCACCGACGCCGCCCGCAAGAACCGCTTCCTGTTCCTGAACGACCGCTTAAGGAAGCTCCCCGGCGGGCCGCTCGGCCTCCTCGCGTCGCCGCTGATGAGCCTCCGCGGCAAGTGGCACCTGTTCACCGAGCCGTTCCGCAAATCACCCCCGCCGCCGGGCGACGAGTCGGTCGCCGCGTTCGTCGCCCGCCGGGCGGGGAAGGAGGCCGCCGACCTGTTCGCCGACGCCCTCGTCACCGGCATCCAGGCCGGCGACCCGGAGCAGCTCAGCGTCGCGGCCGCGTTCCCCCGGCTGCCGGCGATGGAGCGCCAACACGGCAGCATCGTGAAGGGGTTCCTCCGGGCCGGGAAGGCGCGGCGGGTCGCGGCCGCGGCGCGCGGCGAACCCGCCCCCGGGCCGGTGCGGATGTGGTCGTTCCGCGAGGGGCTGCGCGTCCTCACCGACACCCTCGCCGACGCCCTCGGCCCGGCCGTGCGCAGCGGCGTGACCGTGCGCTCCGTGTACCCGTCGGTCGGCGGCTGGACGGTGTACGGCGACGGCCGCGACTCGTGGGCCGCGGACGCCGTGGTGCTCGCGGCCCCGGCCTACGACCAGGCGGCGATCGTCGCGGACCTGGACGCGGGGCTGGCGGCGGAGCTGGACGCGATCCCGTACAACCGGGTGGCGGTGGTGGCGGTCGGCTACCGCGAGAAGGACTGCCCCGCGGCGCCGGCCGGGTTCGGTTACATCGCCCCGCAGCGGACGCGGCGCGACGTGCTCGGCGTGCAGTGGTGTTCGAGCATCTTTCCCGACCGCGCCCGCGCCGGCTGCGTGCTGTGGCGGGCGCTGTGCGGCGGCGTGAACCGGGACGACGTGTTCGACCTGCCGGACGGCGAACTGGTGAAGCGCGTCCACGCCGAGTTGAAGCTGTCGATGGGGGTGGCCGGCGAGCCGGTGTACGTGCGCGTGGTACGCTGGCCGCGGGCGATCCCGCAGTACGTGCTCGGGCACGTCGAGCGGGTGGCGCGGATCGACGCCGCCGCGGCGCGGCACCCGGGGCTGTTCCTGACGGGGAACGCGCTGCGCGGCATCGCCCTGGGCGACTGCGCCGAGCAGGGCGAGGTGGTGTCCGCGGCGGTGGGGCGCTTCCTGGCCACCGGGTGACGCCGCTCGCGGCGTTGCAACGCCGCGAGCGGCGTCACCCCTTCCGAAACACCACCTCGACGCCGCCGAAGCGCAGCCGCGGCTCCGCCCCGTCGGGAAACAGGTCGGCGACCAGCCCGTCGAGCCCGCCCGGTAGCAGGCGGTAGAAGTTGAACTTCCCGTCACGCCGGTACTCGACCAGCCCCGCCTTCTTGAGCTGGTTCAGGTGGTGGCTGACGGCCGGCTGCGACTGCCCGACCTCCTCGCCGATGCGGCTGACGTTCAGCTCGCCGTGCCGCGCCAGCAGGAAGAGGATGTGCAGCCGCGACCGGTCGCCCAGGCTGCGGAACAGCTCGCTCAGGTCGCGGACGGCGCGGTCGGTGATGGTGCCGTCGCCGGCGGCCGGGAACGGCACCGGGCGGCTTGACCGCGACACTTCGATTTCGGGGGACATGCCGTGA
>DASPHQ010000131.1:0-5945 GCA_035629595.1 Urbifossiella sp.
GGCGCGGGCTGAAGCCCGCGGCTACCAACCCCACAGCCCGACTTCCGAGACCCGATACGACCCTACGCAGGAGACCCCTGATATGTCCCGACGGTTCCGGCCCGGGTGGGCCGTAGCGGTCGCGCTGGCGCTGTTCGCGGCGTCCGCCCCCGCGCAGCCCGACGACCTGGCGAAGGCAATCGCCACGCTCAAGGGCGTGACCAAGGAGGGCGCCGCCAACGACGCCGCCGGACCCGCGTGGAAGGCCGTCGTGGACGCCGGCGCGCCGGCACTCCTCCCGACCCTGCGGGCCGTGGACGACGCCAACCCGACCGCCGCGAACTGGCTGCTGACCGCGGCCGGGGCCATCGCCGAGCGGCACCGCAAGGACAAGGGGACGTTCTCCCCCGAGCTCGACTCGATCCCGCTGGATGCGAAGTACGCCCCGTCCGCCCGGCGCTTCGCTTACGAGCTGGCCGTGCTCCAGACCCCGAGCCTTGCGAACACCCTCCTCCCGAAGCTGCTGGACTCGCCCGAGCCGAACCTGCGCCGCGAGGCCATCGCCCACGGCGTCAAGCTCGCCGGGCTGGTGGCCTCCGGCAGCGGCGAGGCCGAGAAGGCGGCGTACCGGCGGCTGTTCGCCCTCACCCGCGAGAAGGAGCAGGCCGAGGAACTGGCGAAGGCGCTCGCCGCGTTCGGCGAGAAGGCGAACGTCACCGAGCACTTCGCGTTCATCACGCACGTCCGCCTCGTCGGCCCGTTCCACAGCGAGAAGGGGAAGGCGCTGACGCTCGCCTACCCGCCCGAGACGACGCCCGCCGCCGCCGAGTACGACGGCAAAGAGGGCAAGGTGACGTGGCAGGCGCAGGCCACCGCCGACAAGTACGGCAAGTTCGACCTGAACGAGACGGTCGGCCGGCTGAAGAACGCCTGCGTCTACGCCCGCGCCACGGTTCACGCCGACAAGGCCACGCCCGCGGAGATTCGCGTCGGCAGCCCGAACGCGGTGGCGATTTATCTGAACGGCAAGAAGCTGTTCGGCCGCGAGGAGTACCACCACGGCGACCAGATGGACTACCACGTCGGCAAGGGGGTGCTGACGGCCGGCGAGAACACGATCGTCGTGAAGGTGTGTCAGAACAACCAGACGGACAGCTGGGCGCAGCGGTGGCAGTTCCAGGCCCGCGTCTGCGACGCGACCGGCGGGCCGCTACCGGGGCTGACGCAGGTGGTGGACGGCCGCAAGCTGCCCCTCGGGGCGATCACCCAACCGGAGGGGGAGAAGTGAGCACGAACCAGCCGAAGCCCGGGGACGGCCGTCCCCGGGCTTTCCCGAGCTTTCTGGCGCTCCTCGTCAGTACCTTCGCGCTGCCGCTCAGCGCCGCCGACTGGCCGCAGTTCAAGGGGCCGAACGCCTCCGGCATCTCCGACGAAACCGCCCTCCCGACCGAGTGGTCGAAGGACAAGGGCGTGAAGTGGCAGGCCAAGCTGCCGGCCCGCGGCGTGTCGTCGCCGGTCGTCGCCGCCGGCAAGGCGTACGTCACCTGCTCGTCCGGCAAGCGCGACGACCGGCTGCACGTGCTCTGCTTCGACGCGGCCACGGGGAAAGAGCTGTGGCACCGTCAGCTGACCGCCACCGGCCCGACCGCGTGCCACCCGATGACGTGCATGGCCGCCCCCACGCCCGTTGCCGACGCCACCGGCGTGTACGCCTTGTTCGCCACCGGCGACCTCGTGGCGTTCGACCCCGACGGCAACCTCCGCTGGTACCGCTCGCTCGTCGGCGATTACCCGGACATCACGAACCAGGTGGGCATGGCCGCGTCGCCGGTGCTGGCGAAGGACAAGCTGATCGTGCCGATGGACAACGACGGCGACTCGTTCCTCGCGGCGGTGGACGTGAAGTACGGCAAGAACGTGTGGAAGGTGCCCCGGCCGCGGTCGATCAACTGGGTGACGCCGCTGGTCCGCGACACGGCCGGCAAGACGGAGGTGCTGTTCGCCGGCCCGAACGGCCTGACCGCCTACGACGCCGACAACGGCAGCAAGCGCTGGCTGTACAAGGAGGGCGGCGGCGCCATCCCGACCGCCAGCCTGGTCGGCGACATGCTGTACGTCCCGGGCGGCGGTGTGAGCGCGGTGAAGCTCGGCCCCGACGGCCCGGCGGGGGGGCCGCTGATGAAGGCGAAGGAGGTGAGTACGGGGCACGGCTCGCCGCTGGTCTACCAGGGGCGCGTCTACGCCGCGGACGGCAACAACTTCATCTCCGCGGCCGACGCGAAGTCCGGCAAGACGCTGTTCAAGGAGCGGAAGAAGGCGCCGTTCTCGGCGTCGCCCGTGGGCGGCGACGGCAAGGTGTACTGCGTCAACGAGAAGGGCGTGACGACGGTGCTGAAGGCCGGCACCGACGAGTTCGACGTGCTGGCCGACAACGACCTGGGCGAGGAGGTGCTGGGCACGCCGGCGATCAGCGGCGGGTGCCTGTTCATCCGGACGGACAAGACGCTGTTCTGCGTCGGGCGGTAGTTCGGTTCGCCGCTTGCGGCGTTGCACCGCGGTGCAACGCCGCAAGCGGCGGAAGAATTACGCCACCGCCGCCCCCGCCATTCGCGCCTCCACGGGGTCCGTCACCTTGAGCGGCCCCATCACCACCGGCGGGGCGACGCCCAGCACCTCGTTCGCCAGCGCCGCGTAGTCGGCGGCCCCCGGGCTCCGCGGCGCGTACGCGAAGATCGACTTCCCGTGGCTCGGGCACTCGGCCAGCTTCACGTTCCGCCGCACCTTCGTGTCGAACACCTTCGCCGCCGCCCACGGCACGTTCGCCGCGCGGCTCTGATCGAGGAAGCTGTTCAGGTCCGAAACGACCTCCTGCGTCAGCTTCGTCGCCGCGTCGTAGAGGCAGATGATGACGCCGCTCACCTTCACGGCCGGGTTGATGCGGCGGGCGACGAGGGCGGTCGTTTCGAGGAGCTTGCTCAGGCCGTGCAGCGCGAAGAAGTGCGGCTGCAGCGGGATGAACACCTCGTCGGCCGCGGCCAGGGCGTTGAGCGTCAGCACGCCGAGCGACGGGCCGCAGTCCATCAGCAGGTAGTCGAACTGGGAGCCGTCCGCGGCCAGCGCCTCGCGCAGCAACACCTCGCGGCCGACGACGCCGGCCAGCTCCACCTCCGCCGCGGCCAGGTTAATGTCCGACGGGCACAGCCACAGGTTAGGCTCGATCGCGCGGCGCACGGTCGCCATCGGGGTGTTCGCCACCAGCACGTCGTACAGGGAGGGCGTCTTGCCGTCGGGCTCGGCGCCGAGGTGGGTGCTGGCGTGGGCCTGCGGGTCGAGGTCGAGCAGGCACACCCGCTTCCCCGCGGCGGCCAGCGCGGCGGCCAGGTTCACGGTCGTCGTCGTCTTGCCGACGCCGCCCTTCTGGTTGATGACGGCGATCCGTCGCATGTCGTGGCCTCCGTTGCGGTTTCTCCTTGCCGCCGATCGGCCGGCTGTTATAACGACTGCAACCTCTCCCCCACCAGCCCAACCGGCGCCGCCCCCGCGGCGCCGACGGGTGGTTGTGCCCACCGGGCCTTACCCTTTTCCCGCTCTCTCTCGCCGCCGAGGAGTCTCCGACCGATGGGTACCGCGCGCCAGAAGGCCATCGAAGCGATCGCCAACACCGAGTACGACCTCAACCAGCTCGACTTCAAGACCCACCAGCTCAAGGACCTGTTCGGCGCCAACGTGTTCAGCGAGGAGGTGCAGAAGGCCCGGCTGCCCAAGCCGGTGTTCAAGGCCCTCCAGAACACCATCAAGAAGGGCGCCCAGCTCACCGACCCGGCCGTCGCCGACGCCGTCGCCAGCGCCATGAAGGACTGGGCGCTCGAGCACGGCGCCACCCACTACACCCACCTGTTCCAGCCGATGACCGGCCTCACGGCCGAGAAGCACGACAGCTTCCTCAGCCCGACCGGCACCGGCAGCGCCCTCGCCGAGTTCAGCGGCAAGGAGCTCGTCAAGGGCGAGCCCGACGCGAGCTCGTTCCCGAGCGGCGGCATCCGCGCCACGTTCGAGGCCCGCGGCTACACCGGCTGGGACCCCACCAGCCCGGCGTACATCCGCGAGGCGCCCAACGGCGCCACCCTCGTCATCCCGACCGTGTTCGTGTCGTGGACGGGCGAGGCGCTCGACAAGAAGACGCCGCTGCTGCGCTCGATGGAGGCGCTCTCGGTGCAGGCGCTGCGCATCCTGAAGCTGTTCGGGAACACCGAGGTCAAGAAGGTGTTCACGACCGTAGGCCCCGAGCAGGAGTACTTCCTGATCGACAAGAACTTCCTGTTCTCGCGGCCCGACCTGCTGAACTGCGGCCGCACCGTGTTCGGGGCGAAGCCGCCGAAGGGGCAGGAGCTGGAGGACCAGTACTTCGGCACCATCCCCGAGCGGGTGCTGGCGTGCATGGCCGACTGCGAGGCCGAGATGTTCAAGCTCGGCATCCCGGTCAAGACGCGGCACAACGAGGTGGCCCCGAGCCAGTACGAGATCGCCCCGATCTTCGAGGACTCGAACCTCGCCACCGACCACAACCAGCTGACGATGGACGTCATCCGCCGCACCGCGGAGAAGTACGGGCTGGCGTGCCTGCTGCACGAGAAGCCGTTCGCCGGGATCAACGGCAGCGGCAAGCACAACAACTGGAGCATGTCCACCGACACCGGCGAGAACCTGCTGAACCCCGGCGACAACCCGCACGACAACGCGCAGTTCCTCGTCTACTGCGTCGCCGTGATCCGCGCCGTGGCGAAGTACCCGGAGCTGCTGCGCGTGAGCGTGGCGAGCGCCGGCAACGACCACCGGCTCGGGGCGAACGAGGCGCCGCCGGCGATCATCAGCATCTTCCTGGGCGACCAGCTGCAGGACGTGATGGACCAGCTGGAGCGGTCCGACCTGAAGAGCACGAAGCAGGGCGGCCACAGGGAGGTGGGCGTCAGCATCCTGCCGAAGCTGCCGCGCGACGCCGGCGACCGCAACCGGACGAGCCCGTTCGCGTTCACCGGGAACAAGTTCGAGTTCCGCGCCGTCGGCTCGTTCTTCTCGATCGGCGGGCCGAACGTGGTACTGAACACCATCGTGGCCGAGTCGCTCGACTTCATCGCCACCCAGCTCGAGGCCGCGACGAAGGGCGGCAAGGAGCTGAACAAGGCGATCCAGGACCTGCTGCCGGGGATCCTGAAGGAGTCGAAGAAGGTGGTGTTCAACGGCGACGGGTACTCGGAGGAGTGGCACAAGGAGGCGGAGAAGCGCGGCCTGCCGAACCTGAAGAGCTCGATCGACGCGTTCCCGGTGCTGATCCGCAAGGACTCGGTGGAGCTGTTCGGGAAGTACAAGGTGCTGACCGAGCGGGAGCTGCAGAGCCGGTACTTCATCTACGCCGAGAAGTACGTGAAGGAGGTCGCCATCGAGGCCGCGATGATGGTGATGATGGCGCGGACGATGATCCTGCCGGCGGCGCTGCGGTACCAGTCGGAGGTGGCGGCGGCGGTGAATGCGACGAAGGCGGCGGGGGTGGACAACGCGGCGCAGCTGGAGCACCTGAAGGACCTGACGGGGGTGCTGTCGAAGTTCCAGTCGGCGGTGAAGGCGCTGGACGACGCGGCCGGGCACCACGCGGAGGGCGACGCCTACGCCCACGCGAAGTACCACAAGGAGAGCGTGATCCCGAAGATGGTCGAGCTGCGGACGTTCGGCGACAAGCTGGAGACGATGGTGGCCGACGACCTGTGGCCGCTGCCGACGTACCGCGAGATGCTGTTCATCAAGTGACGCGGGTGATGAACTGAGGTGCTGCCGAAAGCCCGGGGCCGCCCCCGGGCTTTCGGTCCGTTCGGCCGGTCATTCTGCCCGGCGCCGATGCCAGACGATGCCCTCAACCACAATCGGATGCCCGGTCGTACCGCCCCACGTGGCATCGAGGCCGACTCGCCGAA
>DASPHQ010000132.1:0-2244 GCA_035629595.1 Urbifossiella sp.
GTACGTGATGGAACCATCCGGGGTGATGCTCAGGTCACCGTGGAGCGGGCGGGTCCGTACCGCGACGGTCACCCGGTCACCGTCCGGGTCGGACACCTGGGCTGCAGCTCGAAGGACGGTGTCTTCGGGGAGCGTGAGTGCCTGGGGAACAGAAGTGGGGGCACGGTTCTCACGTTCCGGTAGCCGCACGGCTGGCGGCCCGGAGACAAACCCGCCGATCCAGACCCCGTTGAGCATCGTCCAGCCGCCGTCCGCCCCGAGCACCCGGCGTGAGACGGTACTTGTGGCGACGTCGACCACTCCGAGCAGCCCCTGGGACAGGACCGCCACTCGCGCACCCTCGCGGGATCGGTTGTCGCCGGCGAAGAAGTTCCCCAGGGGGCGGCCGAGGGCCGCCGCGGGGCCGCCGGTCAGGAGGAGTTGGCCGGACAGAGCCAAGACCCGCGGCCCGCCGCCCGGCCCGCCGCCACCGACGAGGTCGGCCGCCCCGTCCCCGTCCAGGTCCCCCAGGGCGACATAAGCACCGTTCCGCAACTCTTGCTCGAACAAGAAGAAGTCCGAGACCGGGTGGACGTGCCTCCCCGCGGCGAGGGCGGCACCGTCGTAGACGGAGATCCGCGGCCCTCCACCAATACCGGCGGCGACGACCACCTCCGCACGGCCGTCGCCGTTGATGTCCCCAACCGCGGTCCGGGCTCCGCCGCGGAACGACGGGTCATCGATCCCGAAGAAGTCGGCTATGCGGGACGGGCCGCTGGCCGGGAAGGAGTAGATGGTGACCCGTGGCCCGCCCCCGTCGTCGGCGGAGGCGACTAGCTCGGCCCAGCCGTCCCCGTCGATGTCGCCGGCGGCCAGATTCACCCCGCCGAAGAACACGCCCCCGAATACAGGGATGTCGGCGAGCAGGAACCCGGTCCGGCCGTCGAACGCCCGGATCACCGAGCCCGTCCCCGGGCCGGGGGAGGTGACGAGGTCCAGCTCCCCGTCCCGGTTGACGTCCACGACGGCGACATGCACGCCGCCCGTGAACTGACCACCGTACGGCAGAACGCGGTACCGCACCGTCCCGTCGGCACCCGTGAGCGTCGCCTCCCCGATGACCCCGGCATCCGCGCCGAGTGCGACAAGGCCGGCCGCCGGCGCGTACCGGTGCTCCAGGACTTCTACTTGGACGACGATGCGGGGTGGACGAAGGTGCAAGGGCGACCCTGGACGGAGGGCGGATCGGGCTCAGACCGTCATGCGGCCTTGGCACGGCAGGTTCGGAACCCGGCTGGACAGGTGCGAGTCTCGTTCCAGCAGTCGGTGAACCGTACTTCCGCTGATCTTGTCCGAGACTATTGCGGAATACAAGAGAATTCGCAGCGACTGCTGTGTCATCTGTCGCAGACGAAGTGAACGCAACGAGCTTCTGATGCGGTCGCGGAGGCCGAAGACCGCGGACGCACCTGCCTAGGCGATGGGGCCGCAGGTGCGGTTCATAGGGCGGGCAGCGCGGCGAAGCATCCGTTACCTCAGCGCAGCGTGGGAGCGCCCGACCACGAACGCCAGGCGCATCCCGGTCTTCGGCTCGGCTACATCAATACCGTCAGGTTCGCCACCGGCCTCCTCACCTCATGGGCTGACGGAGGCGGAGGCAAGCGGAAACGGCTGCCGCCGCTGCCCGGAGCGGCTGCGATCCGGGCATCCGCACGGCAAACGTTCCACGGGTCACTTCTGACTCGTCGGCTTCGGCTTCGCCGGCGGGGCAGGTCTGGGCTTCGGTTTCGGGTGGCCGCCGTTCGCCATCTCACGCCTCCAGGGTGCGGGTCGCGAATAGTCGAATTCTGACTATTCAAGATCGGACTTTACCATCCTCGCCAACCCTCTGCAAGGGCGGCGATGGAGAAGTCGATCTTCACCCGGGAGTACGAGGCGGTCCTCCGCCTGCTCCGGCAGGCCAGGGAGGCCGCCGGCCTCACCCAGATCGAGCTGGCTGCGGCCCTCGATAAGTCCCAGTCATTCGTCTCGAAGGTCGAGCGGGGAGAGACCCGGCTGGACATCATCCAGCTCCGGACCGTCCTGGCCGCACTCGGCGTGACGCTACCGTTATTCGCCCAGCGGCTGGAGCGGGAACTGGCGGGGTAGACGGGGGCGGGAGGAGCTGGCCGAGCCGGGTGTAGTATTTACGGAGCGTGTCCCGGGAGGTGGCCAGGAAGACCGGCTCGAGGGCCATCACAACGAGGTCGATAATGCCGGGTTGCG
>DASPHQ010000133.1:0-2266 GCA_035629595.1 Urbifossiella sp.
GACGGTGTCCGCTACCGGAATGGGCCTGACACCCCGGTGTCACTGGACGTACGGGCCGGCGAGATCCTCGGCACGGCCGGCCTCGTCGGGGCCGGGCGGACGGAACTGGCCGAGGCCGTGTTCGGCGTCCGCCACCTCGTCGCCGGGTCGGTTTTGCTCGACGGCCGCCCGCTCCGCGTGACCCGCCCCGAGGACGCCATCGCGGCCGGCGTGTTCCTCGTCCCCGAGGACCGCCGCCTCCACGGGCTCGTCGCCGGCGAAAGCGTCGGGTTCAACCTGAGCCTGCCGAACCTCGACCGCCTCCGCTCCCGGTTCGGTCTCCGCCGTCGCGCCGAGGCCGAGCTGCACGCCACCTGGATCGACCGGCTGCGGGTGAGGACGCCGTCGGCCCGGCAGACGGTCGGCCTGCTGTCGGGCGGGAACCAGCAGAAGGTCGTGTACGGCAAGTGGCTCGCGCGCGGCCCGCGGGTTCTGATCCTCGACGAGCCGACCCGCGGGGTGGACGTGGGGGCGAAGGCCGAGATCTACGGCCTCATCGACGAGCTGGCCGGCCGCGGCGTCGCCGTGTGGATGATCACCAGCGACATGGAGGAGCTGCTCGGCATGTCCGACCGGGTGGTCGTGATGCACGAGGGGCGGCTTGCTGGGGAGCTGGCGGGGGCGGGGCTGACCGACGAGGCCGTGATGCGGCTGGCCACCGGAGGGGGGCGCGGATGAAGCGGATCCTGGGCGTGTCCGGCCTGCTCGTGGCGCTCTACGTCGGGCTCATCTGGTCGCAGGTGTCCACCGCCCCGACGGCCGAGGTGGCCGAGAGCCGCGTGCGCGGCAACCTGATTGACGTGGCCAACATCCAGGGCCGGGCCGGGATCATCACCCTGGGCGCGGCCCTCGTCATCATCACCGGCGGCATCGACCTGTCCATCGGGTCGGTGGTCGGGCTCGCGGCCGTGTTGTTCGGCGTACTGACCCAGAAGGGCGTTCACCCGTTCGTGGCACTCCCCCTCGTCGTCCTCACGGGCGCGGTCGTCGGGGCGGGGAACGGCTTCCTCATCACCCGCCTCCGGCTCCAGCCGTTCCTGGTGACCCTGTGCGGGATGTTCGTTTACCGCGGGGTTGCCCGGCTCCTCGCCGGGAGTGTCAGCCAGTCGGCCACCCAGCGGCTCCAGCCGGACTTCGTGGATCCCCTCAAGGCGCTGAGGTACGGCTTCGTCGGGAAGGATTACGACGGGGTCGTCGTGTTCCCCGCGCAGTTCGTGTGGCTCCTCGTGCTGGCTGCCGTGGTCGGGTTCTTCCTCCACCGCACCGCCTACGGCCGGTACTGGCTCGCAATCGGCCACAACGACCTCGCCGCGAAGTACGCCGGGGTGAACGTGGACCGGCAGCGCGTTTGGGTGTACGTCGTCTGCTCGGCGCTGGCCTCGCTCGCCGGTGTGTTTCTGTTCCTCGACATGCCCACGATCCAGTCCGACAGCGGGGGACAGTACCTGGAGCTGTACGCAATCCTCGGTGCGGTGTTGGGTGGGTGCAGCCTGCGGGGCGGGGAGGGGACCGCCGTCGGCATGGTGCTCGGTGCGATGGTGCTGCCGGTGCTGGAGAACCTGATCACGTTCCGCGGCTTCAAGAGCGACCTGATCCCGGCCGTGATCGGCCTGACGCTCCTGGCCGGCACAATCCTCGACGAGTTCATCCGCCGCCGGTCGCGGGCGGTGCATTAGTCACGAAAAAAGCCCGGGGACGGCCGTCCCCGGGCTCTCCAGCGATTGAACGAGCTGTCACGCCGCCTTCGCGGCGGCGGCCCAGAGCATGTACGAGACTCGCTCGCGCAGTTGCGCCCGCTGGCGGCGGTGCTGGTACATGTCGCGGTAGGTGTAGTACAGGGCGGCGATCGCCAGGCAGGCCAGGTCGCAGACGATCAGGTGGATCATGGTCGTGAGCCCGGTTTCGGGCGACGCGGGGCGGGCGGGTGAAGATGCTCGAATCTAGAACGGCGTCTTGATGGGTCAACCGCCGGTGACGGGAAAATGGACGGTGCTGGCGCCGGGTTTTCCGGCACCCGCCGGGCGGATTCAGCCGACCGTGGTACTCGTGGGTACGTCCAACTCGCCGCGGAGTCCTGCTAAGCCCTCGCTGCCGAGGCGGACGAGCCTTCCGCCGACCTCGACCTCGAACAGGTCGTCGAGCGGCTGGTAGTGGAGGATGTGGACTCTCGCCCCCGGCGTCAGGCCCAGGTCGCGCCAGTGCCGGAGGCGGGCCGGGTTGTCGTCCT
>DASPHQ010000134.1:0-4401 GCA_035629595.1 Urbifossiella sp.
TCGTCTCGCTGATGGGGATCGGCAGCTTCTCGACGGTCTCGACCTTGCCGTCCTTGACTGTGAAGCGGAGGACCGGCTGCCCGCCCTGCCCGCCCGCGACCAGCCGGCCCGGCTTCTCGGCGCAGAGGTTGATCCACGAGCCTTCGGTGGCGGGGTCGGCGACGTACAGCAGCTCGACCTTGAAGCCGGGGGCGACGTGCAGGTCCTCGGGCTGGGCGACCTCGCGCTTCTTCGGCGGGTCCTTCTTCTTCGGCTGTTGCGCCTCGGCGGCGGTGTCGTTGGGTGCGACGCCGGCGGCGAACAGAGCCGCGACGAGGAACAGGGCTGCGCCGGCGGATCGGGTCACGGATGCGGCTCCGGGGAGGGGCGGGCGGGGAAGGGCAATCCTACGCGCTGCGGCAGTGGTGGGAAAGCACGAACCGACCGGGGTTCGCCGCTTGCGGCGATGCAGCGTCTACGCTGCATCGCCGCAAGCGGCGGCCCTACAACAACTCCCCCCTTCCTCCCGGGTCGCGCCATGATGCTCCTCCGCCCCCTCGCGGCCGTCGCCGCCGCGCTGCTCGTCGCCGCCGGCGGCCCGGCCGCCGACCCGGCGGCGCCGGAACTCGCCGCCGCCGTGCGCCCCTACGTCGAGCGCGAGGCGCTCGCCGGCGCCGCCTTTCTCGTCGCCGACAAGGAGCGCGTCCTCGGCCGCGACTCCGTCGGCTTCGCCGACATCGCCGGCCGCGCCCCGATGAGCCCGGACGCGCTGTTCTGGATCGCGTCCATGAGCAAGCCCGTCACCGCCGCCGCGCTCATGATCCTCGTGGACGAGGGGAAGGTGAAGCTCGACGACCCGGTGTCCGCGTACCTCCCCGAGTTCGCCGGCGTGAAGGTGCAGCCGGACAAGGCGAAGGCCGAGTTCCGCGCCCCCGCCCGCGCCATGACCGTCCGCGACCTCCTCCGCCACACCAGCGGGATGCCGTTCGCGTCCGCCGCCGAGGCGCCGACGCTCGACGGCCTGCCGCTGAAGGACGCCGTCGCCAGCTACGCCAGGACGCCGCTCCACTCCGACCCGGGCGCGAAGTACCTGTACGCCAACACCGGCATCAACACCGCCGGCCGCATCATCGAGGTGACGTCCGGCACGAGCTACGAGGCGTTCCTCGACGCCCGGCTGTTCGGCCCGCTCGGCATGACCGACACGACGTTCTGGCCGAGCGAGGCGCAGGCGAAGCGGCTGGCGACCGGCTACCGGCCCGGCGAGGACAAGAAGGGGCTGGTGGCGACGAAGGTGGCCCAGCTCCGCTACCCGCTGACCGACCGCACGACGCGCCACCCGATGCCCGGCGGCGGCCTGTTCTCGACGACCGACGACGTGGCGAAGTTCGGCCGGATGGTGCTCAACGGCGGCGAGCTGGGCGGCAAGCGGGTGCTGTCGGCGGCGGCGGTGAAGGAGATGACGACGCGGCAGACGCCGGCGGAGATGAAGGAGAGTTACGGCCTCGGCTGGGCGGTCGGCGGCGACGGCTACGGCCACGGCGGGGCGTGGGCGACGAACCTGTGGTTAAACCCGTCGGCGGGGCGGGTGTACGTGTGGATGGTGCAGCACAACGGCTTCCCGGCCGACGGCGGCCAGGCCCAGGGCGCCTTCCGCCGCGCCGCCGACGTGAAGTACCCGCCGGCGAAGCGGTAGACCCCGGCTCGGGGCTTGCCGCTTGCGGCTTCGCGCTGCCCAGCGCGAAGCCGCAAGCGGCGAAATCAGGGCTACCCCAGGCGGGCGGCGACGGCCGCCCACACGTCCGCGATCACCTTCTCGGCGGTGGCCTGGAGGAGCCCCTTCGGCGCCAACCGCAGCAGCCCCGTCACTTCCGTCAGCTCGCCGGCCCACGCCACCCGCGTCCCCCCGTCGGCCGGGTGGAACGCCAGCCGGATGGTCACCGTGCTCGACGCCCCGATGGCCTTCGTCTGCACGCGGAAGCCGACCGCCTCGCCGGGCCGGTGCTCGGTCCGCTCCATGACGGTGTCGAGGTGGCCGGACACGAACCCCAGCTTCGGCTTCATCCGCCACGCGGCGCGCTCGGGAGTGGCCGCCGTCACCTGCACGTCGGGGAGGGTGCCGACGAGCCAGCCCACGTCGGCCAGCTTCTCGGCGACCGCCGGGACCGACTGCGGGAAGGAGCGCTCGCCGGCAAACGCGATCACGGGTGCATCCTTTCGGCAACGATTCGTATCATTGTAGGTGCCCGCTGGCGGAGCCCGGTCGGCCGGGGCGGGCGGATTTCGGCGAGAAATCCGCCAACGGTGTCCTAGTTTAATCCGAGCCCGCCGCACGGCTGCCAGGAGCAGAGCCATTTCGACCGCCTCACTCCCCCGGGTTACGGTCCCCGCGATGCCCACGGTCTCCGAGTCCACCCGCCGGGCCGTGTGGCGCCGCCTGCGCGGCCTGCCGTTCATCCTGATCCACCTCGTCACCCTGGTCGGCGCCTGCCTCGTGATGCCGACGTGGGAGGCGGCGGCGCTGGGGGTGGCGCTGTACGTGGTGCGCATGTTCGGCATCACCGGGGCGTACCACCGCTACTTCGCGCACCGGGCGTACAAGACGAGCCGGTGGTTCCAGTTCGTGCTGGCGTGGATCGGCTGCACGGCGATGCAGAAGGGGCCGCTGTGGTGGGCCGTGCATCACCGCCACCACCACAAGCACTCCGACCAGGAGGACGACCCGCACTCGCCGATCGTCCGCAGCGTGTGGTGGGCGCACGCCGGGTGGGTGATGTCGGGCCTGTTCCGCCGGCCGAACTACGAGGAGATCAAGGACTTCCACAAGTACCCCGAGCTGCGGGTGATGAACAAGCTGTACTGGGGTCCGGGCCTGCTGCTGGGGCTGGGCTGCTACCTGTGGATGGGCCTGCCGGGGCTGGTGTGGGGCTTCCTGGTGTCGACGGTGTTCCTGTACCACGGCACGTTCCTGATCAACTCGGCGTGCCACCTGTGGGGCTTCCGCCGGTACGAGACGACGGACCAGAGCAAGAACCTGTGGTGGGCGGCGATTCTGACGCTGGGCGAGGGGTGGCACAACAACCACCACCACTACCAGAGCTGCGCCCGGCAGGGGTTCGTGTGGTGGGAGATCGACGTCAGCTACTACGTGCTGCGGGCGCTGGCGGCGGTGGGGCTGATCTGGGACGTGCGCGAGCCGACGGCGAAGGCGCTGGCCGCGAAGCGGCTAGACGCGCAGCCGGCGGCGTAGGGAAGCGGCGCGGCATCAACGAACGCGGCCCCGGTCGGTGACCGGGGCCGCGTCGTTTCACATCACCACCTGGCACACGTCCGTCGGGTCGTTCGGGCCGAGCGTGTGGTCTCGCCCCGCGTCACTCGTCACCCGTCGGACACGATCGGTGATCCTCTGCGCAGTCCGCCGCGCACGGTCGAGCAGTTCGCACTCAACCGCCCGCTCGACGGCGGTCCAGTCGAAGTCCTTCGAGTCCGATTCCTTGGAGGTCATGGGCCAGCCGCCAGCGGGTGCCTGGGCGAGCTTGTGTCACCTGTGCGACACAAGCACAGCCCGTGCCGGCGTGTCAGGGTTTTCCCGCCCCCTGTCGGCAACCTCGACACTGGCCCGCTTCCGGCCCTCACCCGACCGCGAGCGGCTCGTCCGGCTCACGGGGCCGGTCGGCGGCGTAGCGGTTGATCAGCTCGGCGGCGGTCAGGAGGGCCTCCCTCGACTCCGCGAACCGACCCTCTTCCCGCAAGACCTGGGACTGCCGGAACCACTCGTTAATTTCGCGTTGCAGGGTGCTCTCTCGCATCACCCCGTTAGACAGGGCCGCCCGCCCGGACGGTTCGACCAACTTGCCCCCACAAGCCGGGGCCGCACTGCGTTCACATCACCGCCTGCGCCTCCCCCGTCGGATCGTCCGGCCTCAGTGCCGGGCCGGGGGTGGTATCCTCCGTCAGTTTCTTGACCCGCTCCGTGATCCGCCGCGCAACTTCCCGCGCACGGTCGAGCAATTCGCCTTCGACGGCCCGCTCGACCTGCGACCAGTCGGTCATCGGCCGGGTGTCGGTGTTCGTCGGATTCATGGTTTACTGGCCGCGCGGCTCGGGAATCCTGTGTCACCTACATGACAGAGCATCGGCCGTGCCAGTGGTCAAGATTCAGCCGCGGTACCGTCGGGGGGCCGCGCGGTACGACCGGCCCATCAACCTCGATGGGTACTCAGAAGCCGGGGCCACGATGGCGAACGAGGTGCTGGCGAAGGTGTGTCACAACGTCGCGATCTACGAACTCGGCATCGATCCGGGGTTCGGCGGGGCGAAGCGGGAGGATCCGAGCGACGCCTCGCAGACGTGGCTCGTTCGGTTTCCGGGGGCGCAATGCATGGTGTGGACAATTTTACGATAGCGATAGTGTCACTTTAA
>DASPHQ010000135.1:0-2859 GCA_035629595.1 Urbifossiella sp.
GCCCGCACCCGGGAGAAGGTATGACCGCCCTCCTGGCGCGCTGGTGGATGCCGGTCGCGTTCCTGGTTCTCGCCGCCCTGCCGTTCGTCCCCGACGTGCAGGCGTCGCTGTACGCCCAGCAGCTGACGCCGCTGTTCGTGTATGCCCTGCTGGCGCTCGGGCTGAACGTCGTGGTCGGCTACACGGGCCTGCTCCACCTCGGCGTGGCGGCGTACTTCGGGATCGGCGCCTACGCCTTCGGCATCCTCACGGTGCCGATGTTCCCGTTCCAGCAGAGCTTCGCCGTGGCCGCGGTCGCCGCCGTGCTCGCCGCCGCGGCGCTGGGTGTGGCTACCACCGCGCCCACGCTGCGCCTCCGCGGCGACTACCTGGCGCTCGTGACGATGGGGTTCGGCCTCATCATCGGCTTCGTGATCCGCAACCTGGACGGCATCACGGAGGGGACGCGCGGGCTGAACCCGATCACGCCGCCGCTCCTGCCGGGCGTCCCCGACCCGGACCTGGCGGGGCTGCGGACGGTCGGCCCCGGGTGGGGCTCGCGGTGGTACGACTACCCGTACTTGTACCTGGGGTGCCTCGGGGCGCTGGCCGTCACGATGGTGCTGTTGGGGAACCTGGAGGACAGCCGCCTCGGCCGGGCGTGGGTGGCGCTGCGCGAGGACGAACTCGCCGCCGGGTGCATGGGCCTGAACCCGGCCCGGCTGAAGCTGACGGCGATCGCGCTCGGGGCCGGCATCGCCGGGCTGGCGGGGGCGCTGTACGCCCTGTCGCAGCGCACGACCGCCGGCCCGCAGGCGTACGACTTCAACCGGTCGATGATCACCCTGTGCTGCATCATCCTCGGCGGCCTCGGCAACCGCCCGGGGGTGCTGGTGGGGGTGTTCCTGCTGATCGGCTACGACACCGTGCTGACGCCGATCCTCGACACGGCGGTGCAGAAGCCGGACGTGCAGAACCTGTTCCCCGAGTGGATGCGCGGCAAGCAGTACCTGAAGGTGAGCGGGTGGCGGCTGTTCATCTTCGGTGCGGCGCTGATCCTGATGATGCGGTTCCGCCCCGCGGGGTTGTTGCCCGCGGCGCGGACGCGACACGAACTTGGTGGAACGCAACCGGCCGCGGGTGAAGGGGTGAAGGGGTGAAGGGGTGAAGGGGTGAGCCGAACCTGCCGGGCTCACCCCTTCACCCCTTCACCCCTTCACCCCTTCATGCGACGCCAGTCACGCACGGGGCGCGCATGGCGCTGTTACAGACCGAAAAACTGACCATGCGGTTCGGCGGCATCACCGCCGTGAACGGCGTCGACCTGACGGTCGAGCCGGGGCGCATCTTTTCCGTCATCGGCCCGAACGGGGCCGGCAAGACGACCGTGTTCAACGCCGTCACCGGCATCTACGAGCCGACCGAGGGGCGCGTCCTGTTCCGCGGCAAACCCATCGAGACAGCCTTCTCGTGGCGGCCCGTCGCCGGGGCCGTCGCCGTCGGGCTGCTGACCGGGCTGGCGTGCCTGCTCCTGGCGGTGAACGTGAACGCCCTGTGGAAGGCCGCCATCCGCCAGAACTACACCGACGCCCGCGCCGCCTTCCCGTGGGGCAAGGCGGTGTCGGACGGGATGACTCACGTCACCGACCGCGGCGGCGCGGCATTCGGCGGGTTCGCGTTCGGCTTCGTCGTCGGCGGCGCCGGCACGCTGCTGACGTGGTGGCGCGGCCGCCGCACCCCGGACGTGATCTCGCAGGGCGGCATCGCCCGGACGTTCCAGAACATCCGGCTGTTCCAGGCGATGACGGTGCTGGAGAACGTGCAGGTCGGCATGAGCCGGGCGATCAAGGGGCACCCGCTGGCGGCGCTGCTGCACCTGCCGGCGCACCGCCGCGAGGAGGCCGAGTTCCGGGCGAAGGCCGGCGAGCTGCTGGCGTTCGTGGGGCTGGCGGGGAAGCACAACGAGCTGGCGTGCAACCTCGCCTACGGCGACCAGCGGCGGCTCGAAATCGCGCGGGCGCTGGCGACCGGCCCCGAGCTGCTGCTGCTGGACGAGCCGGCCGCGGGGATGAACCCGAGCGAGACGGCGAACCTGATGGGCCTGATCCGCAAGATCCGCGACCGCGGCATCACGGTGCTGCTGATCGAGCACCACATGAGCCTGGTGATGGGGATTTCCGACCGCGTGGCGGTGCTCGACTACGGCGTGAAGATCGCCGAGGGGCCGCCGGCCGAGGTGAGCCGCGACCCGAAGGTGATCGAGGCGTACCTCGGCAAGGAGGACGTGAGCTGATGGCCGCCTTGCAGCCGGGGACCATGAAATCCGAGTTCGCGCCCGCCGCCGGCGCCGGCACGAAGCCGCTGCTGGCGGTCGAGATGCTCGAAGCCGGGTACGGCCCGATCAACGTCCTCCACGGCATCTCGCTGACCGTCGAGCCGGGCGAGATCGTCGCCATGATCGGCGCCAACGGCGCCGGCAAGACCACCACCCTCATGTGCCTGTCCGGCGTCGTCAAGACCCGCGCCGGCCGCGTCGTGTTCGACGGCCGCGACCTCACCGCCGAGCGCGTGCCGGCGCATCAGGTGGTGCGCCTCGGGCTGGCCCAGTCGCCGGAGGGGCGCAAGATCTTCCCGCGCCTCACCGTCCTGGAGAACCTCCAGATGGGCGCCTTCACCCGCACCGACGCCGACGGCGTGAAGGCCGACATCGACAAGGCGTACACGATGTTCCCGATCCTGAAGGAGCGCCAGCACCAGGCCGGCGGCCTCCTCTCGGGCGGGCAGCAGCAGATGCTCGCCATCGCCCGCGCGCTGATGGCGAAGCCGCGGCTGCTGCTGTTGGACGAGCCCTCGCTCGGCCTCGCTCCCCTGGTCGCGCGG
>DASPHQ010000136.1:0-5901 GCA_035629595.1 Urbifossiella sp.
ACGGCCACCATGCACGCGAACAGCGTCACGCCGAGCCACATCATGCCGGCGTTGGTCAGGTTCGGGCTCACCGGCGGGCGGCGGACCAGCGCCAGGTCCACGAGCGCCCGGCCGAACCAGTACGCCGAGCCGACCACCAGCCAGACGTAGGCCGCGAACTGCTCGCGGTCGGCCCGCGCCCGCAGCCCCTCCGCCCGGACCAGCGCCTCGGTAGTGCGGACGCCGAGGTCCACGAACTCGGGCGCCGCGACGGCCGCCTGCCAGCCGCGGGAGGCGAGCTCCGGGAGCGCCGCGGCCCCGGGCGCCTCTTCCACCGCGGCCACCGCCCGCAACACCTGCACCTCCTGGAGCAGCAGGAACCCCGGCACCAGGAGGAACAGCGTCAGCAGGTCGAGGTTGCGGGTCGAGAACGGGCGGACGAAGTGGAAGAACAGCGCGACGGTGAGCAGGAGCGAGAAGTAGAACCAGGTCGCGGCGTTGGGGAGGTTGAACGCAAGAAAGATGGACGGTTCCACGGCCTGTTCCCGGGTGGCCGACGGAGCGAGTCGCCCCGCCGGCGGGCACATTAGTCCGTTGTAGCGCCCGACCCGGGCGTCGTCAACGACACCACCCCGGCCGCGAACGGCCGGGGTGTGGGGAGTTGGGGACTGCGGCCGCCGGTTAGAAGAACAGCCCGACGCCGACGTTCACCCCGTGCAGGTAGCGGAACCACTGGGTGTCGTACTTCGGGTCGATGGCCCCGACGTTGAACCCGATCGGCTCCTCCATCCGCTGCGTGTTGAAGTACGTCATGGCGTTGTACCCGACCCGCACCTGCACGCCCTCGACCGGGTACCACCACAGGTTCATGTTGGCGTTGGCGTTCGGCACCAGGGCGAACTGGTTGTGGCTCCGCTTGGCCCGGTTGCTCTTGTCCCCGAGCTCGTACGTCGCCCGCTGCTTGATGATCCCGAGCATCAGCGCCCCGGTCAGGTCGCAACTGAGCGAGAACTGGTTCGATACGAAGATCTCGTGCCCGGCCCCGGCCATCGGGCCGTACAGCCGCTGCGACAGCGTGTTGGTGTAGAACGCCTGGTCCACGTCCCGGGCGACGCCGTTGATGTCGTAGCTGACGGTCCGCCAGTTGAACCGCTCGAAGAACCAGCCGAACTTGCCGCCGGCGATGCCGTACACCCGGCTGTACTCGGTCTGGTACACCGGGATGCGGGCGCCGATCTCGGCCTGCTGGTAGCGCTGGGTGAACTTGATGTCCATCACGCCGGCGCCGTTCCAGATGCCGTAGGCGTTGAACCCGGGGTTGCCGCCGGTGACGCCCTGCGGCTGGTTGACGATGACGGGCGTGCTCGACAGCAGGGCCCCGTTGTTGGCGTTCACCGTCTGCGCCACGCCGATCTGCGTCGGCCGGGTGACGACCACCTGGTTCCCCGGGATGGCCACCTGGATGGTGCCGATGGTCGGCGTGGTAGTCACGATGGTCGGGGCACCGGGGACCAGGGCGGGCGACACCGTCACGGTCGCCCCGGTGACCACGAACTGCGTGACCGTCCGCGACCCCACGTTCGGGAGGTCCTGGATGAGCTTCGTCGGCGGCCCGGCGTACTGCGGGTTGAAGTTGAACACCGGCGACACCAGGAAGGTGTTCACCAGGTTCGGCCCGCCCACCTGGCCCTGGGGCACGAGCGACGCCGAGGCCGAGTAGTGGGCGTCGAACAGCTGCAGGTAGTTGGCGTAGATGCGGGTGCCGTCCTCGAACCGGTACCCGAGCTCCACCTGGAAGCCGGGCTGGTAGGTGGTGCGCCCGAGCTGGCCCGTGTTCAGCGCCTCGACCCCCTCGCCGACGTAGGCGCCGGAGTTGCCCGACACGAGGCCGGACGAGTCGATGATGCCCCGCAGGGCGACGGTCTGGGTGCCGATGGTACGGTTCTGCGTGAGCATGACGTACTCGACCGCGCCGTAGAACCCGGCGTCGCCGGACTGGCCGGTCGGGATGGGCAGCACCGGCTCCGAGTTCAACCCGGCGTCGAAGCCGATGTTGGCCGGCGCCTGGCCGCGGGCGGTGTACACGGCGTCCAGGAAGCCGAGCGGGTCGTCCTGGGCATGCGCCCGTCCGTGACCACCCAGCGCGGCCGCGAGGACCGCTCCTTTGATGAACCACTGGCGCATAACCCACTTCCCCCTTCGCTGCGTGGACGACGTGTCCGAGGCGGGCTCCCCAACCCATCCCCGGCCCACTCGCGGACGAGTCCGCGGGCGGTCCCCTGTTTCACATTCGCGCTCTGTGGCGGAAAGTCGCGGGGACCATAACCGGTCGCCCACCCCGGTCAAGCCGAGAACGGCCCCGAAACCGCGCCGCACACCGGAATTCCGAGGGTTTTTCGCCCCGACGCGGGGGTCTGCGGCGGCGGCCGGGGGCGGGCGAAGCGGGGTCGCCACGACCCCCCCGGCGGGCCGCGGGAACTGGGGGAACTGGCCAACGCCCGGACCGGTCCCGGCGTAGCATACCGGAGGTTTAAGGAGCCGCGTTCATGTTTCGGAACCGGGCCGCGGCCATTGCGCTGGTCGCCTTCACCGCGTCACCGGCGGTTGCCGCCGAACCGCCCGCGGCTGACGTGGACCGCGTGATGGCCGACGCCCTCCGGGCCTGGGGCGCGCCGGGTGCGTCGCTCGTCGTCGTCCGCGGCAACGAGGTCGTGGTGTTGAAGGGCTACGGCCGCCGCCACGCCGAGCGGCCCGAGCCGGTGACGGCGGACACCGTGTTCCCGCTGGCGTCGTGTACGAAGCCGTTCACGGCGCTGCTGCTGGCCACGCTCGTGGACGAGGGGAAGCTCGGGTGGGACGACCCCGTCCGGAAGCACCTCCCCGCCTTCCGCCTGTCCGACCCGCGGGCCGACGCCGCCGTTACCGTCCGCGACCTCCTCTGCCACCGCACCGGCGTCGCCGGCAACGACCTGCTGTGGTACCGCGCCCCGTGGGGCGTCGACGCCCTGATCGAGAAGGCCGGCAAGCTGCCGCCCGGGTACCCGTTCCGCGGCGGATTCCAGTATTCGAGCCTGATGTACATGGCCGCCGGCCGCGTCGCCGCGGGCGCCGGCGGGCGGCCGTGGGAACAGATGCTGAAGGCCCGCGTGACCGACCCGCTCGGGATGCGCGGCGTCGCCTTCACCACGACCGACCTCCCGGCCGACGCCGTGACCGGACACCGGCCGGGGAAGGGCGGGGCGGCCGAGCCGATGCCGGCGTACCCGATGCCCGATCCGAACCCGGCCGGCTCCGTTCACGCCTCCGCGCGCGACCTGGGGGCGTTCCTGCGGATGCTCATCGCCGGCGGCGTCGGGCCGGACGGCAAGCGCCTCGTCCGCGCGGAGACGTTCGCGGAACTGACCCGCGAGCAGAACACGATCCCCCTGGAGGGGGCGGCCCGCGCCATGAACCCGGACACGGAGAAGCTCGGCTACGGCCTCGGCTGGATTGTCGCCGACCACCGCGGCAAGCGCGTCGTGGCCCACGGCGGCATGATCGACGGCTTCCGGGCACAGATCACGTTCCTACGCGACGACAAGCTCGGGATCGCCGTGCTGAACAACCTCCACGAGACGCGGATGAACCAGGCGGTCACGAACACGCTGATCGACCGCTACTGCGGTCTCGCGGCCCGCGACTGGAACGCCTTCTTCCTGAAGGTCGTGGCCGACGCCGACGCCGAGAAGCGCGCCGCGACCGCCGCCCGCGACAAGGCCCGGAACCCCGACCGCAAGGCGACGCTGCCGGTCGAGCGCTACGCCGGCGACTACGCGGAGCCGGCCTACGGCACCGCCACCGTCCGCGCCGCCGACGGCGGGCTGACGCTGACGTGGAGCAACTTCCGCTGCCCGCTCGAACACTTCGACGGCGACACGTTCCGGGTCACCGACGGCTACCACGCCGACCGGCTGGTCGAGTTCGCGGTCGATCCCGCCCGCGGCGTGGTGGCGTTGCGATTCGTCGGCGTCGTCTTTCGCCGGCCGTGACGCCGCCGTACACTGGGCAGCACTCTCCCCGGGGTGCCTCGTGTCCCGCATTTCGCTGGTCGCCGCAGCGCTGCTCGCGGCGGCCGCCACGTCCGTCGCGCAGCCCGCGCCGCCGAACGTGCTGTTCATCATGGCGGACGACCTCCGCTGCGACCTCGGCTGTTACGGCTCCGCGGCCCGGACGCCGAACCTGGACGCTCTCGCCGCCCGCGGTGTCCGCTTCGACCGGGCGTATTGTCAGCAGGCAGTGTGCAACCCGTCGCGGTCGTCGATGCTGACCGGCCGCCGGCCGGACACGCTCCACTTGTGGTCGAACGGCACGCACTTCCGCGAGCGGAACCCGGACGTGGTGACGCTGCCGCAGCTGTTCCTCCGCAACGGCTACGTGACGCGCGGCGTCGGCAAAATCTTCCACAACTGGCACACGAAGGAGAAGGGCGACCGCCGGTCGTGGTCGGCCGACGAGTTCCTCCATTACGCGAATCACGGCGACGACACGCCGCAGGTCCGCGGCGAGCTGCCGCCGAACCTCGCGGTGGCGTTCGGCCGGCATTACGGGGCGGTGCCACTGTGCGAGCGCCGCGACGTGACCGACGAGGCGTACTACGACGGCCGCGTCGCCGCCGAGGCGGTACGTGTGCTCGGCGAGGTGAAGGACCGGCCGTTCTTCCTGGCGGTCGGCTTCTGGAAGCCGCACGCCCCGTTCAACGCCCCGAAGCGCTACTGGGACCTGTACGACGCGGCGAAGATGCCGGGCTACGACCCGGCCCGCCCCGCCGGCGGCCCGGACGTGGCGCTGCACGACAGCCGTGAGGTTCTCGGTATCGCACCTAACCGGATCACGCCGACCGCGGAGCAGGCGGCCGAGATGCGGCACGGTTACCTTGCCAACATCAGCTACCTCGACGCCCAGGTCGGCAAGGTGCTGAAGGCGCTCGCCGACCACGGCCTCTCGGGGCGGACGGTCGTCGTGTTCCTGAGCGACCACGGCTACCACGTCGGCGAGCACACCCTGTGGGGCAAGACCTCCTGCTACGAATTCGACGCCCGCGTACCTCTGATCGTCGCGACACCGAACATGCCGAGCGCCGGCCGCACCGCCCGCGGGCTGGTCGAGCTTGTGGACGTGTTCCCGACCGTCGCCGGGCTGGCGCGGTTGGAGGTGCCGCCGGGGCTCGACGGCACGTCGTTCGCGCCGCAGCTCGCCGACCCGACGCGGGCCGGGAAGGCGGCGGCATTCACGCAGCACCCGCGTCCGGCGTACTACGACCGCACGCCGACCGGTGTGCCCGACTCGATGGGGTACAGCGCCCGCACCGACCACGGCCGGTACACCGAATGGCGTGACTGGGCGACCGGCCGCGTCGTGGGGGTCGAGTGGTACGACCACGGCCGCGACCCGCACGAGCGCGTGAACCGGTACGACCTCGCGGTCGAGACGCCGCCGCTGGCCGCGGCGCGGCGGGCGCTGCACGCGCAGTTTCCGCCCGACGCGGTTCCCGCGAAGCGCTGAGGTGCGCTCATGCGCCGGCTCGAAGGTCACAAGAAGGAAGTCCGGGCGCTGGCGTTCGCGCCGGACGGCAGCCGGCTCGCCGTGGTCGCCGGGCGGGAGAAGCGGGCGTCGGTGTGGAACCTCGCCGACGGGTCGCGGGCCGAGTCGCCGGGCACGCCGGACTACGTGCGGACGTTCACGTTCACCCCGGACGGCACGGCACTGATCGTCGCCGTGGGCCGCTACCTGCGGCGCTGGATCCTGGCGACCGGCGCGATCGAGGAGAAGTGGCTGCGGGCCGCGAACGACGTCTGGCACGTCGCCTACGCGCCCGACGGCGCGACCGTGGCGGCGGTGACGTTCCCGTTCCACGACGGGGCCGACCGCTTCCGCGTGGATCTG
>DASPHQ010000137.1:0-3684 GCA_035629595.1 Urbifossiella sp.
AACGCGGCCGGGGTGATCCCGGTGAGTCGGCGGAAGGCGTCGGCCGACTTGCGGAGGCGGTCGGTGTGGGTCATCCCCACACCCTATGAGCTCAACCGGTTAATGTGCAGCGACTCTAATGCTTCTGGGACGGGGTACCCCACTTCCCTGGAACCAAGTGTCGCGGTCCGAACGTCGGCGAAGCCGGCTTGCCGCCGGGGACCGCGTGCGGCTAGGATGCCGGCCGAATGGACGATACCCCGACCGACGGGTTCCGTCACCACCCGCGCTGGCTCCTGGGCGTGGTCGCGGTGGCGTGCGCGCAGGCCGGGCTGCTCCTGGGGCTGTTCGGCCCCGACCGCTCGTTCGCCGACCTCCTCGACGACCGCCCGGTGCTGTCCGGCCGGCACCCGCTCCACCTCTACCACGGCACCCTCGGCGCCGACGCCTTCCGCACCCGCGGCGGCACCACCGTCTACGACCCGAACTTCCAGGCCGGCTACGTCAAGACGCCGTGGTTCGACGGCGCCTGCCGCCCGGCCGAGCTGGTGCTGTGGCTCGCCGGCCGCGGCTACTCGCCGGCCGCGTACAAGGTCGGGTTGTTCGCGCTGCTGCTGCTGATCCCGCTCGGCTTCGTGCTCGCCGCCCGCGGCGCGGGGCTGCCCGCCGGCGCCGCGGTGCTGACGGGGGCGGTCGGCGTGGTGCTGTCCGCGACGGGGCCGGTTCACCGGTTGGTGGAGGAAGGCGAGATCGACTACCTGCTGGCGGGGCTGGCGGTGGTGGTGTTCGTGTGCTGGCTGGCGCGGTACGCGAAGTGGTTCGGCATCGACTCGTGGCTGGTGCTGGCGGTCACCGCCGCGTGCGGGTGGTACGCGCACCCGGTGGTGTGGGTCGGCGTGCTCCCGGTGGTCGTGGCCTTCTACGTCGCCGTGGCGCCGCGGCAGGAGCTGGCGTGGCACCTCGGGCTGCTCGGCGTCGCCGCGGCGGGCATCGCCCCGAACGCGTGGTGGCTCTACGACTGGGTGCGCTACTGGTGGCACCGCGAGCCGAGCCCCGGCGCCTCGGACGCGCTGCCGACGTGGCAGGCGGTGCTCGGCGGACCCGCGGACTACGCGGTGCTGGTGAACTCGGTGCCGTTCGGCGTGCCGGTGGTGGTGCTGGCGCTGGCCGGGCTGGTGCTGCTGTGGAAGGCCGGGCACCGCGGCGCCGCCGGGCTCGTCGCCGCGACGGCGCTGGCGGCGGTGGCGCTGGCCCGGCTGTCGGCGGTGTGGCCGCAGTGTTCGCCGGACACGCCGGACCGGCTGATTCCGCTCGCGGCCGGGCTGCTGGCGGTGCCGGCGTCGTTCGCCGTGTGGGCGGTGCTGGGGCGGTTCAAGCTCGCCGCTCCGGTCACGCTCGCGGCCGTGCTCGGCGTGCTGCTGCTCGGCTGGGCCGACGGGCCGACGCGGCCGCTGTCGGCGGTGGCGCGGGTGGACGGCCGGCCGCTGCTAGTCGGGCTGTCGGGCGAGCAGGAGGCGGTGGTGGCGGCGGTGAAGCGGCACACGACGGCGGAGGCGCGGGTGCTGTGGGACGACGGCGACGAGCCGCGGCCGGGGTGGAACTGGACGGCGCTGCTGCCGGTGCTGACGGACCGGGCCTACCTGGGCGGCCTCGACCCGGCGTGCGGCGTCGAGTCGGGCTTCTGCCGGATGCAGGCGGGGAACCTGAACGGCCGCCCGCTGGCCGCCCGCACCGACGCCGAGCTCGACCGCTACTGCCACTGGTACAACGTCGGCTGGGTGGTGTGCCGGACGCCGGCGGCGGTCGAGCGGTGGTCGAAGTACCCGGCCGCGGTCGAGGCGGCGCGGCTGACGGAGGGCGGCCGGCCGGTGGTGCTGTTCGAGGTGCGGCGGGTGTGGTCGTTCGTGCTGCGCGGGTCGGCGACCTGGGACAGCGCGACGCCGACGCGGATCACGCTGACGGACGTGGTGCCGGACCGCGAGGGCGTGGTGGACCTGAGCCTCCACTGGGCGGACGGGATGCGGGTGTACCCGTCGTACGTGACCGGGGGGGTGCCGGAGCGGGTCGAGGCGGTGGACCTGGGCGACCCGGTGTCGCACGTGCGGCTGAAGCTCCCCGGCCCCGTCCCGCGGCTGACGCTGGTGTGGGAGAACCGGTAGGCAGCCGCCCCCCTTCCGCCGCCGGCCGCCCGCCGGTACACTTTCCCGCCTCCCGAGGGCCGACCCGTGAACCCATCGACCGTGCCGCCCGCCTCCACCCCCGACCCGGACCGGGCGCGGTTCTACGCCGACGACGCCGCGTGGTACGCCTCCCGACTCCGGATCGAGGACTACATGGAGTCCATCGAACAGGCCACGCAGCGGAAAGTCACGGTCGCGAGTTTCGACCTCATCGCCCGCGCCCGGCCCGACGTGCAGTGCTTCAACGAGCTGCTCATCCAGTACCCGATCGCCCGTCAACGGCAGCCCGGCCGCGTCATCCCCGACAACTTCGTCGTCGTCCACCCGGTTCCGATCGTGGCGGGGGGCAGCTTCGCCGTCGACGTCCAGCCGGTGGGGCCGCTCCTGGTGCTGGAGTACGTGTCGAAGCACAACCCGCGGAAGGACTACGAGGACAACTTCGTCCGCTACGAGCAGGCGCTGCGGGTGCCGTACTACCTGCTGTTCTACCCCGACAACGAGGAGCTGACGCTGTTCCGCCTCGCGGCCGGGAAGTACCAGTCGGTGCCCCCCAACGACGCCGGCCGGTTCGCGGTGCCGGAGTTGGAATTGGAGGTCGGGATCGAAGGCGGGTGGGCGCGGTTCTGGTTCCGCGGCGAACGGTTGCCACTACCGGCCGAGCTCGCCGACCGCGCCGAGGCGGCCGAGCAGCGCGCCGCGGTCGCGGAGGCGGAACTGGCCCGGCTGCGCGAGGAACTGGCCCGACGGCCGGGCGGCGGGTAGCGGAAAAATTCCCCGCGGCCCCGACCAACGCGGCGGCGCCCGGCAAGTAGTAGGTGGCGGCGGGCCAAGAAACCGCCGCGGCCGGCGAACACCGGGTAACGACCCCGCCTCCCCCCGGAACTGACGACATGCGACGACGGACGACGTGGGTGGCCGCGGGCGCGACGGTGGTCGCGCTCGGCCCGTGGCTCCCCGGCTGGCTGACCGCCGCCAACCTGGACGTGTGGAACACCCCCGCCCTGCGCCGCCAGGTGGACGCCAACCGGCGCGAGGAGGCCCGGCTCGACGGCGAGATCGCCGACATCCAGGCGCAGGTCCGCGGCAAGGAGCGGCTGGTCGAGGAGCTGATCGCCGGCCGCATCACCCTGACCGACGCGACCGACCAGTTCGAGGCCATGCTGGCCGCCCAGCCGCGGACCGCGAACGGGCTGCGCCTCCTCTACCCGGACGCCGCGTCCGACCGCGAGCGCGTCGCCCGGCACGTCGTCGACTACAGCCGGGCGCGGCTCACCGACCCGGCCGAGCGCGACCGGCTCGGGGCGCGGATGACGATGGAATTGTCGCAGCTGTTCCCGCACACCCGCGCTGCCAGCTCCGACCCGATGGGGTAAGAGGGCAGAAAGCCCACCCGTTGCAACGGGTGGGCTTCGGGCGTTCAGTCGGTCAGGTTCGCCAGGAAATCCTCGAACGCCTTCCGGGCCGTGAACTCGGCGGCCATCAGCGTCCGCTCGCGCGCCGTCAGCCCGTCGATCTCGCGCTCCTG
>DASPHQ010000138.1:0-4122 GCA_035629595.1 Urbifossiella sp.
GTCGGGTTCGGGTACGGCGGCCGGTTCGGGTGCGTCGGCCGCGTCATCGGCCCCGGGTTCCTCGTCCCCGAAGCCCTCGCCGTCGTCGCCGAACTTGCGGCCGAGTTCGGCCACCGCCCGCTCGGCGTCCTCGTCGCGCACCTGCACCTTGATGCCGCCCACGGCCTGGCCGAGCAGCCAGTCCATGCTCACCACCTCGGCGTCGGTCACGACCGCGTCGATGCCGCCGGCCCGGAGCGCGTCGGCGGCCATCTGCGCCATCACCACCTGGTCGAACGTGGCGACCGTGACCAGCTTCGTCCCCATCGCCGCCCCCCGAGTTGCTACACCGACATCATACCCGCCACGGGGCCGACGTACCGGAGCCGCACGCCGATGACCGCCGCCGACAGCTACGCCGAACTCGTCCGCCGGTCGAAGGAGCTCGGCGTCCTCGGCTCCTGCGCCGCCGTCCTCGGCTGGGACCAGCAGACGTACATGCCCACCAACGGCGCCGCCCTCCGCGGCGAACAGATGGCCTTCCTCGCTGGCCTCGCCCACGGCAAGGCCACCGACCCGAAGGTCGGCGAGCTGCTGGCCGCGGTCGAAGGGTCGGAACTGACGCGCGACCCCGAGTCCGACCCGGCCGCGAACGTGCGCGAGCTCCGCCGCGGGTACGACCGCGCCACCAAGCTGCCGGCGGCGCTCGTGGAGGAGTTGGCCCGCGTCACCACCGCGGCGCAGCAGGCGTGGCAGCAGGCCCGCGCCGCCAACGACTTCCCCGCCTTCCGCCCGCACCTCGAAAAGGTCGTGGCGCTGAAGCGACAGGAGGCCCAGGCCGTCGGTTATACCGATCACCCGTACAACGCGCTGCTCGACGAGTACGAACCGGGGGCGACCGTCGCCGAGGTGCGCGAGGTGTTCGCCGGCCTCACCCGCGAACTCGTTCCACTCATCAAGGCCATCGGCGAGAGCGGCAAGAAGCCCGACCGCACCGTGCTCGAGCGCGACTTCCCGGTCGAGCGGCAGAAAGTGTTCGCGGAGGGTGCGGCGGCCGCGTTCGGATTCGACTTCGCGTCCGGCCGGCTCGACACCACCGCCCACCCGTTCTGCTCCGGCGTCGGCCCCGGCGACTGCCGCCTTACGACGCGCTACAACCCGCGCTTCTTCCCCGAGGCCTTCTTCGGCGTCCTGCACGAGACCGGCCACGGACTCTACGAGCAGAACCTGCCGGCCGAGCACTTCGGCACGCCGGTCGGGGCCGCGTGCTCGCTCGGCATCCACGAGAGCCAGAGCCGCCTGTGGGAAAACCAGGTCGGCCGCGGCCGGCCGTTCTGGGACCACTTCTTCCCGCGCCTCCGGCAGACGTTCCCCGCCGCGATCGCCGGCGTCGAGCCCGATCGCTTCTACTTCGCCGTCAACGAGGTGAAGCCGTCACTGATCCGCGTCGAGGCGGACGAGGCGACGTACAACCTGCACGTGGCCCTGCGGTTCGAGATCGAGCTGGGGCTGATCTCCGGCGACCTGGCGGTCGCGGACCTGCCGGGGGCGTGGAACGAGCGCTTCAAGACGATGCTCGGCCTCGACGTGCCCGACGACGCGCGGGGCTGCTTGCAGGACATCCACTGGAGCTTCGGCGGCCTCGGCTACTTCCCGACGTACACCCTCGGCAACCTGTACGCGGCGCAGCTGATGGCCGCCGCCCGCCGCGACCTGAGCGGCCTCGACGACGACTTCCGGAGGGGCGAGTTCGGCCGGTTGAAGGCGTGGCTCGGCGAGAAGGTCCACCGCCACGGCGGCCGCTACCGGGCCGGCGAGCTGTGCCGCCGCGCGACGGGCGAGGCGCTGACGGCGGCGCCGTTCCTGTCCTACCTCAACGACAAGTTCGCGCCGCTGTACGGCGTGTGACGACGGGCCGGTTGTCAAGCGACGGCCGACAGTTTGATCGAGATTATTGTTTCCGCCGCCCCCCCACCGGGTCACGGAAACATGTCACGCCGTCGGATCGACGCCTGTCCGGGCAACATTTTGCCGCAACCCGCCGTGGGGCAGGGGGTTCCGCACCGGCGGCGGCGGCGGCCGAATTCTCCGCTCGCACGGCACGGTCGGCGGCGATCGTGTGTTATACTCCTCCTAACCGGTAAACCCGCCACCGGCACCCCCCTGCCGGCCCGCCGCATGAGTTCCCACGAAACCGCCACCCCGACGTCGGCCACGTCGCCGACCGGCATCACCGCCACCGTGTCCGCCCGCTCGGGCGACACGCGGGCGCTGGCGTACCTGCAGCGCGAGGTCACCGCCGAGCCGCCGCAGGAGACGCCGCCGCCGCCGCAGACCGGCGACACGGTCGGCACGTTCACCCTCCAGGACAAGCTCGGCGAGGGCGTGTCGTGCCACGTCTACCGCGGCTGGGACGTCGCCCGCAGCGGCCCGGTGGCACTCAAGATTCTCAACTGGGCGAACGTCTACGACCGCACCGCGGCGATGAAGCAGATGCGCACCGAGGCCCTGACGCTCAGCCGGGTCAAGCACCCGCAGGTGGTGCGGTTCATCGACTTCGGGTTCGACCCGCGCTGGCCGTACCTCGTCACCGAGTTCTTCGAGGGCCGGCCGCTCGGCGAGTTGCTCCGCGACGGCGGCGCGCTGCCGGCCGCGTGGGCGCTGCACCTCGTCTCGCAGATGGCCGACGCGCTCGGGGCGGTGTGGCAGGCGGGCGTGGTCCACCGCGACGTGAAGCCGGACAACGTGCTGGTGGGGCCGAACGGCTCGTCGAAGCTGATCGACTTCGGGCTGGCGAAGGCGGAGGCGCTTTCGGCCGGCCGGGCCGACGGCAACCCCGAGCTGGCCGGCACCGCGGCGTACCTGGCCCCGGAGCAGGCGAAGGACGCCAGCACGGTGGACCACCGGGCGGACATCTATTCGCTGGGCGTGACGCTGTACGAGGCGCTGACGGGCCATCTGCCGTTCGTGGGGAAGAACCGGGTGCAGGTGATCTTCCAGCACCTGGGCAGCGTGCCGGTGCCGCCGGCGCAGCGGGCGCCGGGGGTGCCGCCGCTGGCGTCGGACCTGTGCCTGTGGATGCTGGCGAAGGACCCGGCCGACCGGCCGCAGAACCACACCGAACTCCGCCAGGCGTTCGACACCGTGATCGGGCGGTAGGCGGACCGCCCCCCTTCTCCGATTCCTACAGCCCGCCCCGGGGCGTTGCCCCGGGCTATGCTGTCCCAGGCCGTTGGCCTGAAAACCGGGTGCCCCTCTTCAGCCCGAAGGGCTGGGACAACATAGCCCGGGGCAACGCCCCGGGACGGGCCACAGATGCGGATCACCCCGATCCGGTATTAGACATGCCGCAGCGCCTCGACCGGGTCGAGGCGGGCGGCCCGCCGCGCCGGCAGCACGCCCGCCGCCAGCCCGACCACCAGCGACACCCCGAACGCCAGCAGTGGCGCCCACGGCCGGATGATCGCCGGCAGGCCGGTCAGCCCGCTCACCGCGAACGACAACCCGATCCCCAGCGCCACGCCCACCACCCCGCCGCAGCACGACAGCAGGATCGCCTCGGCCAGGAACTGCGCCGCGATGTCGCGCTGCCGCGCCCCCAGCGCCCGGCGGATGCCGATCTCGCGGGTCCGCTCCGTCACCGTCGCCAGCATGATGTTCACGATGCCGATGCCGCCGACGACCAGCGAGATGCCGGCGATCAGGCCGAGGATCAGCGTGAACAGCCGCTGCGTCTCCTCCGCCCGCCGCAGCAGGTCGAGCGGCACCGTCACCACCACGTCGCGCCGCGGGTGAAATTGATCCACCAGCGACTGCACCGCCCGAGCCGTCCGCGACACGTCGGACACGCTCTCCACCCGCACCGTCACCTGGCTCACCTCCAGCCGCTCGACCGAGAACGACCCGGCCTTCATGGTGACGAGCTCGCGGCCGAACCGCACGCGGTCCGTCTGGAACGGGATGAACACCACCCGGTTGAAGTCGGACTCGCCACCGTCGCCGGCGGCGGCGAGCGTCTTCGGGGCCACCACGCCGACGACGGTGAACGACCGCGACCGGTCGGGGCTCTCCACCGTGACCGACCGGCCGAGCGGGTCCTGCGTCGGGAACAGCGACTCGGCCGCGGCCGAGCCGAGGACCGCG
>DASPHQ010000139.1:0-6140 GCA_035629595.1 Urbifossiella sp.
CGTGAACAGCCGGCTCGGCGATAGCCTCAAAATGCTCCGCTGGCAGCTGACGTGACCGGCGTGCTATTCGCGCTGGAGCGCGAGGCGGCGCCGTTCCGGCGGCAGGTGCGCGGGCGCGCGAACGTGGCCGTCCGGGTGTCCGGCGTCGGCCGCGCCGCGGCGCGGGCAGCGGCGTCGCGGCTGATCGTCGAGGTGCGGCCCGAGCGCGTCATCGCCGCCGGCTTCAGCGGGGCACTCGACCCGGCGTTGAAGGTCGGTGACATCGTGGTGTCACCGCGAATCGTGACCGTCGATCGGGTCGTGGGGACTCCGGCGGACAAGGCGACGTTACGTGCCACGACCGGGGCGGACGCGGTAGACATGGAGTCGGCGGCGGTCGAGGACGTGTGCCGCGAGCGCGGCGTGGGTTTTCTTGCGGTAAGGGCGGTGTCAGACACCGCCGACGCCGCGTTGTCACCCGAGTTGGTACGGTTGTTGAACGGGGGCACGGTGTCGGTACCCCGCGTACTATGGGCCCTGGTCCGAGGGCCCGCCTTGCTCCCCGAGTTCTTGCGGCTCGGGCGCGACACCGCGACCGCGGCCGACGCACTCGCCCGGGCGCTGGTCGCCCGGCTGGATCAGGAAGCGGCCGCGTCCGACACGATCACCAGTTCCCGCTCGCGGACGTAGACTTCACCCATGCCCAACTCCGCTGGCGTGGCGCGGTCGTGGTACTCGGCCGGTGCCTCTTCGTCGCCGCTCCAGCAGGCGTACACTTCAACCTCACTCTGGTGCTGGAGCGCGACCGCGAGGTAGTCGCCGAACCGGCGGCGGCAGTCAGCGACCACGGGCTCGACCGCCGCGTCGGGGTCACCGCCGCCGTACGGGCCGTAGTGGAAGCCGCAACCGCAGCCCTCGTGCGAGCCGGCGTAGAACACGTACGGCTTGGTGAACCGCTGCCGGATCGAGTCGGCCGGGTCGGTCACCTCCGTGACGTGAAACGCGGGGCGCGTCTGGTCCCACGGCCACGTCGGCAGTGGGTAGTCGGAGGCGACAAAAACGACCATGCACATCAGCCGGCCCCCCGCACTCAGGCGACCACGACATTCACCAGCTTCCGCGGCACAACCTTCACGAGCTTCACCGTCTTGCCTGCGATTGCGGCCTGGACCGTCGGGTCGGCCAGCGCCGTGGTCTCCAGCTCGGCGTCGGACACTTCGGCGGGCACTTTGAGCCGGGCCTTCAGCTTGCCGTTCACCTGCACCGGCACCTCGATCTCGTCGGCCTTCGTCAGCGCCGGGTCGAACTCCGGCCACGGCTCGTACGCCAGCGTGGGGCCACGGCCGAGTGCCCGCCACAGCTCCTCGGCGGCGTGCGGGGCGTACGGCGCCATCAGCAGCACGAACGGCTCCAGCACCGCCCGCGGCCGGGCCTCCAGCTTGTTGACGTGGTTCACGAACTCCATCATCGCGGCGATCGCCGTGTTGAAGCGGAGGCCGTCGGTGTCCTCGGTCACCTTCTGGATGGTGCGGTGCAGCACCCGCAGCGTGGCCTTGTCTGGTACGCCGTCGCTCACCGAGGCGTTCAGCGCCAACCCCTCCGCAGCGTCGTCCACGATCAGCCGCCAGGCCCGCGAGAGAAAACGGTACACCCCCTCGATCGACTTCGTGTTCCACGGCTTCACCGCCTCCAGCGGACCCATGAACATCTCGTACAGCCGCAGGCTGTCGGCCCCGTATTCCAGCACCACGTCGTCGGGGTTGATGACGTTCCCCCGCGCCTTCGACATCTTCTCACCATTCTCGCCCAGGATCATGCCCTGGTTCACCAGCCGCTGGAACGGCTCGGCGCAGGGAACGTAGCCGCGGTCGAACAGCACCTTGTGCCAGAATCGGCTGTACAGCAGGTGCAGCACCGCGTGCTCGGCCCCGCCGACGTACAGGTCCACCGGCAGCCAGTACTTCAGCTTCTCGGGGTCGGCCAGCGCCTCCGTATTCTGCGGGTCGATGTAGCGCAGGAAGTACCAGCACGACCCCGCCCACTGCGGCATCGTGTTCGTCTCGCGCTTGTACGCCACGCCGTCGCGGACGACGTTCACCCAGTCCGTCGCCTTCGACAGCGGCCCCTCTGGGGTGCCGGTCGGCTTGAAGTCGGCGAGGTCGGGCGGGACCAGCGGCAGCTCGTGCGTCGGCAGCGCCACCCGCTCGCCGTCGGGGCCGTGCAGGATCGGGAACGGCTCGCCCCAGTATCGCTGCCGGCTGAACAGCCAGTCGCGCAGCTTGTAGTTCACCCGCCGGCTGCCCAGCCCGCGCTCCTCCAGCCAGGCGGTGATACGCTGCTTCGCCTCGGCCGTCGGCAGGCCGGTCAGGAAGCCGGAGTTCAGCGCCGTCCCTTCGCCGCTGAAGGCGGGGAACAGGGTGCAATTCTTGCGGTACTCGGGCTCGAACGAGCCTTTTAGCTGCGTCCAGTTCGGCGGGCAGTTCGCGTCCAACCACTCGCTCGACGGCATCACCACCGGCCGGATTGGCAGCTCGAATTGCTTGGCGAACTCGTAGTCGCGCTCGTCGTGGCCGGGGACGGCCATGATGGCCCCGGTGCCATAGCCGGCCAGCACGTAATCGGCGATCCAGATCGGAATACGCTCGTCGTTCACCGGGTTGACCGCGTAGGCGCCGGTGAACACGCCGGTCTTGGTCTTTGCTAGCTCGGTGCGTTCGAAGTCGCTCTTGCGGGCGGCGGCGTCCTGGTACGCCTTCACGGCTGCGGCCTGCTCGGGCGTCGTGATCCGCGACACCAGCGCGTGTTCCGGTGACAGCACCATGTACGTGGCGCCGAACAGCGTGTCCGGGCGGGTGGTGAAAACCGTGATGGTTGCTGATGTATCGGCGAGCGCGAAATGAACCTCCGCCCCCTCGCTCCTGCCGATCCAGTTCCGCTGCATCTGCTTGATCGACTCCGACCAGTCCAGGCCGGCCAGGTCGTCGATCAGGCGCTCGGCGTAGGCGGTGATCCGCATCAGCCACTGGCGCAGCGGGCGGCGCTCGACGGGGTGGCCGCCGCGCTCGCTCTTGCCGTCGATCACCTCCTCATTCGCCAGCACCGTCCCCAACGCCGGGCACCAGTTCACCGGCACCTCGGCCTGGTATGCCAGGCGGTGCTGGTCGCGGTACAGTCGAACCCCCTCAGCGCCGGTCAGTTCGACGTTGCGGGGAATCGGCAGCTCCGCGATCGGCCGACCCTTCCCGGCGGAAGCGTCGTACCAGGTGTCGTACAGCAGCAGGAAGATCCACTGCGTCCAGCGGAAGTACGTGGGGTCGGTCGTGTCGACCTCGCGGTCCCAGTCGTAGGAGAAGCCGAGCGACTGGATTTGCCGGCGGAAGGTGGCGATGTTCTGCTGCGTCGTGATCCGCGGGTGGACGTTCTTCTCCACCGCGTACTGCTCGGCCGGCAGGCCGTAGGCGTCCCAGCCCATCGGGTGGAGGACGTGGAAGCCGCGCATCCGCTTGAACCGCGACAGAATGTCGGTGGCGGTGTACCCCTCCGGGTGGCCGACGTGGAGGCCGGCGCCGCTCGGGTACGGGAACATGTCCAGGACGTAGTACTTGGGCTTCCCCGCGGCGGCCGGCTCCCCGGGGTCGGGGGTGCGGAAGGTCTTGTTCGTCAGCCAGTACTGCTGCCACCGGCGCTCGATGTCGGCGGGGTTGTAGCTCGGCATCGGCCTCGGCCTCGGTGGGGGTGCCCGGACTGGCTTACGGCGGTCGAAGCGGGCCGTCCACCGACGGACCCGTGGGGCTGCGAGTGGGTTCACCCGCGAGCCGGCGTCACCCGGAAACGAGGAAGCCCACCCGCATCCACGGGTGGGCTCCGGTGGTCGTCGGTGCGGTGAATGGCTCAGTCCGGCAGGTTCTTGCCGCCCTTGGGCGCGGCGCCGGCGACCGGCCCGCCGGCCTTCAGCTCGAAGTTCTTGGTGTTCGACCCGGAGGTGATCTCCACCGTCAGCTTGGTCTGGGTGTTGTACTCCATCGGGATCACTTCCTGCGTCTCGTCGATCATCTGGTCCGAGTCGCTCTCGCTCTTGACCTTCTTGCCGGTCGGCTTCAGCCAGTTGATCTGCACCTTGTAGGTGCCCGGCGGGAGCCGGTCCGCCTTGGAGGTGATGGTGTACTTCCCGTTGATGATCCGCGCACCGGACGCCGAGTCCTTCGCCTCTTTCGGGATCAGGATGATGGCCCCGCCGTCGACCGGCTGACCGCCGAAGGTGACTTCGCCTTCGAGAGTCGTCTTGCCGCCGCCGCACCCGGCGACCAGGACGAGCAGGCAGGAGGTCGTCGCCAGCGTGAGGGCGAGCTTGAACCGGGTGAGGGTCATAGCGGGGGCGGCTCGGGTAGGGAGTAGGAACGGAAACGCGGGCGACGGACCGTGCCGCCGCCCGCGGGTCGGACGTTAGTCGTCGATGCTGACCGTAAACCGGTCGTTCGGCAGAAGCAGCCGGCCCGCCGTGAAGTTCGCGCTGGCCGTCGGCATCGGCCACGCCGACGGATCCTCGGTCGGGTTGTTCGGAATCGTGTCGCGGATGAAGATGACCCGACCGTCACCCATGCAGAACTGGAACCCGCCGGTGTGGAGGCTGCTGAAGATGTAGCGCTGCACGGCCCCGGTGCCCCACTGGGCGGTCCCGACCGGCGGCTTCTCGTTCAGCACCGAACCGAACAGCGCGTGGGTGTTCGACCGGGAGCTCCCGTACACCAGCAGCGCGGCAACACCGAAGGTCCCGTCGCGCTCGCCGATGAGGATCGTGTTGCTGGCGCCGTCGCGGATCCCCTCGATGCTCAGCTGGTCCAGCACGCCGCCGGACCCGCCGCCGGTGCGGTTCGGGCCGAACACCGAGCGGTTGCAGACGTAGTTGTTGGTCGCACCGTTGGGGTTAGCCGAGCCCAATGCCACCGTCCAGAGCGGGTTCACGTCGGCCATCGTGTCCGACGGGCAGCGGAACAGGTTGACCTTGGTCTGTATCGTGCCGATACTGTTGGTCGTGTTGTTCGGGCCGTTCGGCGTGCGAATGTCCACGCCCATCGCGGTGTACAGGTTCCCCTGCTCGATCTGCGGCAGGATGAGCGTGGCCCAGCTCCACGCGGGGAGTGGCGAGGGAGGCGTGCCGACGCCAGGGGCGTTGGTGCCGTCCGTCAGATAGCCCGGCGGCAGCTTCTTGTACGTGTCCTGGAATAGGTGGCAGCCGAGGCCGAGGTTCTTGAGGTTGTTCTGGCACTTCGTCCGCGCGGCCGACTCCCGGACCTTCTGGACGGCCGGCAGGAGCATGCCGATCAGGATGGCGATGATGGCGATCACCACCAGCAGCTCGATCAGGGTGAACGCGCGACGACGCGGGCTCGGAGGAGGCATGTTCGGAAGGACGGTCACGACCTTCTCCTGGAGGGTGGGGGCGGAACGGGATACGGGTACAGAATGCGAGACGGGCTCTAGTTGGTTATGTTACGTGCCATTCGGGGCCGACGCCAGTCAAAAGGCGGGACTCGTGTCCATTTTTTTCTGACGTCGGTAACACCGTGGCCGGCCCGCCACTACTCCTTCGACGCCGCCCCGACCGAATGGTTTCACGAATCCCCGGGCGTTGCCGGGCCGGCCGCGCGGGCCGTGTCGGCGTCGAGGTAGCGGGCCCCGGCCACCCACAGCACGCCGCCGGCCAGGATCATCACCGACGTGATCAGGAACGCCGCGTTCAGGCTCCACACGTCGGCGGCGATGCCGATCAGCGGCGGCGAGATCACGTCGCCGAGCATGTGGATCACGAGGATGTTGATGGCGAACGCGGTCCCGCGGATGTCGGAGCGGGTGACGTTCGCCAGGATCGTGTTGGCCGGGCCGGTGTTGACGAACAGGCCGAACACGGCCACGAACAGCGGGAACCAGGCCCACGGGAACGGCACGAACAGCATCCCCACGAACAGCGGGAACGACACGATCGTCCCCCACCCGGCGACCTGGAAGTACGCCCCGCGGACGCCCTTCGCCCGCAGTCGGTCGCCGAGCCAGCCGCCGAGCAGCGTGGCCACCAGCCCGGACACGACGACGATGATGCCGAAGCGGAAACTCACCCCGCCCACGGTGGCCGAATCCGCCGTCGGTGCCGCCTCGTACACCCG
>DASPHQ010000140.1:0-3949 GCA_035629595.1 Urbifossiella sp.
GACCACGGAGGCTCCCCGATGGCCGACGAACCTACCCCGGAAACCCCCGCCGACACCAGCGATGATGCCGGCACCGCCGTCGCCACCGCCCCGGAAGCCGAGGCCGGGGCCGAAGGGCCGGTCAAGCTCGTCCAGACGGTCGAGATCAAGGACGTCGGCCCGTGCAAGAAGCACATCAAGGTCACCGTCGAGCGGAAGCAGATCGACGAGCGGTTCGACGAGAAGTTCAGCGAAATCACCCTCAGCGACCAGCCCACCGTCCGCGGCTTCCGCCCCGGCAAGGCGCCGCGGAAGATGATCGAGAAGCAGTACTACCCGGCCGTGTCGCAGGAGGTGAAGACGCAAGTCCTCATGGCCAGCCTCGAACAGCTGGCCGACGAGCAGGACATCTCGCCGCTGTCGCCGCCGGACCTCGACCCGGACGCGATCGAGATCCCGAAGGAAGGCCCGTTCGTCTACGAGTTCGACATCGAGGTGCGGCCCGAGTTCGAGCTGCCGGACTACAAGGGGCTGAAGCTCCGCCGGCCGACCCACACGTACACCCCCGAGGAGGCCGCCGCCGAGAAGAAGCGGCTGCTGGAGCCCTACGGCCAGCTCGTGCCGAAGGAGGGCGACAACCCCACCGTGGCCCTCGACGACACCGTCACCGCCGACGTGGAGATCAAGTACGGCGAGAAGGTGCTGAACTCGCTCAAGGAGGTGCGGTTCAAGGTGGAGCCCAGGCTGGCACTGTCCGACGGCGTGGCCGAGGACTTCGGCGAGAAGCTGACGGGGGCGAAGGCCGGCGACGTGCGCACCGTGGACATCGTGCTGTCGCAGGAGGTCGGCAACGCCGCCATGCGCGGCCAGAAGGTGCAGGCCACGTTCACCGTCCACGACGTGAAGACGATCCGGCAGCCCGAGCTGACGCAGGACCTGCTGGAAGGCGTGTTCGGCGTGAGCACCGCGGACGGGCTCGACGAGCTGGTCGGCACGCTGCTGAACCGCCGGCTGGAGTACACGCAGCGGCAGGAGGCGCGCAAGCAGGTGCTGGAGAAGATCGCGGCGTCGGCGACGTGGGAGCTGCCGCAGGACATGCTCCGCCGCCAGGCCCGCAAGACGCTGGCCCGCCGCGTCATGGAGATGAAGAACGCCGGCATGTCCGAGTCGCAGATCGCCGGCCGCCGGCGGCTGCTGGAGCAGGACGTGGTCGCCAGCACCGCCGCGGCGCTGAAGGAGCACTTCGTGCTGCAGAAGGTGGCCGAGGTGGAGAAGCTGGAGATCGAGGACGACGACCTGGACGCCGAGATCGAGCGGATCGCCGACCAGTCGGGCGAGAGCCCGCGCAAGGTGAAGGCCCGGTTCGAGAAGGACGACCTGATGGAGGCGCTGGCGACCGACCTGCTGGAGCGGAAGGCGCTCGACCTGATCCTGTCGTCGGCGACGTTCGAGGACTACGAGCTGACGGCGGCGCAGAAGTCCGAGCAGGCCGGCGAGGTGGCGACGATGGCGGCCGAGGCCGCGCCGAACGAGCTGGCGGCGCCGGAGGCGCCGAGCGAGGGTTGACGTTCACCGTAGAGTGCAAGTACCCCGGGCGAGCGGCCCGCGTGAGCGGGCTGTTCCGACGCGGCCCGAGTGGCGTACGGAACAGCCCGCTCACGCGGGCCGCTCGCCTCAGTCGAAAGGGTGACCCCTGATGTTCCCTCACTTCGATCCGATGGCCGCGGCCGGCCCGATCCAGCCGCTGTTGCAGCGCGGCAACTACGCCCGCCAGCGCACGATGACGCTCGCGGACCTGCTGCTCGAGAACCGCATCGTCTTCGTCGGCAGCAGCCCCGAGACCGGCGGCAGCTCGGTCATCAGCGACTACCTGGCGAACCTGACGATCCAGAAGCTGCTGTTCCTGCAGTACGAGAACAAGACCGCCGACATCCACATGTACATCAACAGCCCCGGCGGGTCGGTGTCCGCCACGCTGGCGCTGTACGACACGATGCAGTTCCTGGAGAGCCCGATCCTGACGTACTGCATGGGCATCGCGGCCAGCGGCGCGGCCATCCTGCTGGCGGCGGGCACGGCCGGCAAGCGGTACGCCCTGCCGAACTCGAAGGTGATGATCCACCAGCCCTACGGCCAGGTCGGCGGGCAGGTGTCGGACATCGAGATCCAGGCCAACGAGATCCTCAAGGAGCGGTCGCGGCTGAACGAGATCCTGGCGAAGCACACGAAGCAGCCGATCGAGGCGATCGCCCGCGAGACGGACCGCGACAAGTACTACTCGGCCCAGGAGGCGAAGGCGTTCGGCCTCGTCGACGAGGTGCTGGAGAAGCCGGTGGACGCGGTGAAGAAGTGAGGAGAGGGGGGTGAGGAGTGAGGAGACAGGTGCCTCGCTTTTCTCCTCACTCCTCACCCCCCCTCTCCTCACCGGACGACCCGATCAACCCGTAGATGTCTCAGGTCCGGTCGGCGCATCAAGAAAGCCCGCCGGCCCGTTCCCATACCCTGATACGCCGCCGGCCCGCCGCCCGATACCAGACGGCGCGGCGGGCCGCCCGGAGGACCGACCATGCCGCTCGTGCCGATCGTGGTGGAGAGTCGCGGCCGCGAAGAACGCGCCTACGACATCTACAGCCGGCTGCTGAAGGACCGCATCATCTTCCTGCAGGGCGTCGTGCAGGACGACATGGCGAACCTGATCGTCGCCCAGATGCTGTTCCTCCAGTTCGACGACCCGAAGCGCGACATCCACCTGTACGTCAACAGCCCGGGCGGCAGCGTGACGGCGGGGATGGCGATCTACGACACCATGCAGTTCCTCAACTGCGACGTGGCGACGTACTGCATGGGTCAGGCCGCCAGCATGGGGGCGATGCTCCTGACCGCCGGCACCAAGGGGAAGCGGTTCGCCCTGCCGAACGCCCGGGTGATGATCCACCAGCCGCTCGCCGGCTCCGAGGGCACGACCGAGGAAATCCTGATCCACGCGAAGGAGTTCCTGCGGACGAAGAAGACGCTGAACCAGCTGCTGGCGAAGCACACCGGGCAGCCGATCGAGGTGATCGAGAAGGGGACCGACCGCGACAACTTCATGTCGGCGAACGAGGCCCGCGAGTTCGGGCTGATCGACAAGGTGCTGGAGCGGATGCCGGCCGAGCTCGGCGCCCGGCCCAGCGAGTAGTGGGGGCGAAGCCCGGGGCCGTCCCCGGGCTTTCCAGGGGGGTTGTTTGAGGACGGAGCCGCGACCCGCCGGCGCAGGACGTGCCCGCCGCCTGCGGCTCGGGGTCGCGCTCGCCGTCGCCCTGCTCCCGTCGTGTAAGCCGAACAAGCGGTACGACCTGATCGAGGCCGAGCTCCGCACCCGCGACCGCGAGCTCGCCGCCGCCCGCCAGCAGCTCGCCGCCACCCGCAACCTCAACCACGCCTACGAAAACCAGCACCCGGCCGGCTTCCCCGGAGCGCCGCCGGCCGTGCCCACGGGGGCGGGGGCGCCGGTGTTCGTCCGCGACATCGCCGTCGGCCGCGGCACCGGCGGCGTGGACGACGACGGCGTCCCCGGCGACGAGGCGCTGATGGTGGTGATCGTGCCGTCGGACGAGGACAAGTCGGCGATCAAGGTGCCCGGCCGGGCGACCATCGCGGCGTGGGAGATCACGCCGCAGGGGCTGAAGCAGGCGATCGGCTCGTGGGAGCTGTCGCCCGAGCAGCTGCGGCCGACGTGGCGCAACGGGCTGATTTCCACGGGCTACTTCGTCCGCCTGCCGTGGCAGACGACGCCGACGACCGGCCGGGTCCGCGTCGCGGTGCGGCTGACGACGACCGACAACCGCGCCTTCGAGGCCGACCGCGACGTGACCGTGCGGCCGATGCTCGGGGCGCGGCCGGCGCCGGTCCCGGGGCGGGAGCTATTGCTACCGGGGACACCGCCACCGGGCGCGGTCGAGGAGCTGCCGCCGCCGGCGGGGCTGACCCC
>DASPHQ010000141.1:0-2950 GCA_035629595.1 Urbifossiella sp.
GTACCGCCGGCTGGGCAAGGACCACGAGGTCGACCCGGACAACAGCGAGTCGATGATCTACGCCGCCATGATCCACCGGATGCTCCGACGCTTATACCCGGCCGCCTAGTTTCAAGACGCTTTGTTACTCACGAAGAGAAACTTCAGCCCGGTCAGCGAGCCGAGGACGGAGAGGCCGTTGTCCGTGACAAGCGTGCCTGACAAGTTGAGGGTGTGCAGTCCCCGCATGTTGCGGAGGTACGCAATCCCCTCGTCCGTGACCGAAGTGCCTGATAGGTCGAGTTCGTACACCCGCTCCAGCCCGGCGAGGATCGCGAGGTCCTCGTCCGTCACCCCGCTGCCCCGCAGGCTGAGGTCGATCGGCTGCTTGAACACCCGCAGGCTTGCCAACTGGGCGGCGGAGGGAAGTCCGGGCGGCATCTGCACGCCGATGTACTGGGACGACCCGTTTACCGATCCGCCTCCGCCTCGGATGGCTTCGACGGCAGCGGCCTCCTCCGGATTCGCGGGTGTGTACGGGGTCACTCGCGTCGGAGCCGTGTCCGTGGAGGTGAACTCCGACCTCGTTCCCGGCTCGTTCCGGTTGCGGCACCCTTCTTTCCCCAGCACGGACAATACGACGATGGCGAGGCCACTGGCGACGATGAGCTTCAGCGCGCTGAAGGGGTCGGATTCGTCGTTGTTCGCCATGACCGATCTTTCAGGGAGCGGTGTCCGAGTCATGATTGTCGTCTGTCGGGACGGCACGGGCAAGCGGATCGCGTCAGGGATCGAAGCGGTTCAGTCCCGCAGGGATCCGCGTCCCGATCAAGATCAAGCACGGCCTCTAGCCACCGCCCGCGGCCTCCCGGCCTCGGCCCGGACCTCGGGCACATCGGCGAGGTGCGGAACACCTCCGGTGCTACAGTTGTCAGTAGGGGTGGGCACCCCCGCGATGGCTTCACCCCGATACGGGGGTTGAGGATGGGGGATCGGCGGATCGACGAGCGCGCCGCCCGTGCCGCCGCTGCACCGCCCGAGGTGGGCCTCGGGGTGCTCCCAGGCGAGCCGGCGACCACGCTGGCCGCGGGAGTGCCGACGGTGCGGCGGGCTGACCCTCCGCAGCCACCGCCAGACCTCGGTCGCGTACACCCGGCGCGGCGACCGCGAGGCGCTCGCACGCGAGTTATGAGCAGTTACGGGCACCGCCCCTGGTAGACCGGAACAGCGAGAATTGCCAGCACGGGTGATCCCGAGCGAGGTTGGTGCCCGCAGTCTCCACGGGCCGACTCCCTGAGGTTTCCGCCTGCGGCGACCGCGAGATGCTGGCACGGGAGTTATGGACAGTTATGGACACCGCCTCTGGTGGACCAAAAACGGTGAGAAATGCCCACAGCGGGTGACCACGCCGGGGCGCGGCGAGGGGGCGACTGCAGCCAGGGGTATCGGAACCAGGAAACAATTTGTCGCCCGGCGGCGGCAGCGGTAGGGTGACGGCACGTCGCACGCCCGCCGGAGCCCCCATGATCCTCCCGTCCGTCGCCGTCGCCGCCCTTTTCGCCGCCCAGCCGCCCGCGGCCGCCCCGCGCCTCGAACTCGTCGGCGAGGTCCGCAAGGTCTGGGACGGCGGGCGGCACAACGCCTTCACCGACCTGATCCGGTTCCGCGACACGTGGTACTGCACGTTCCGCGAGGGCGGCGCCCACGTCGGAGGCGACGGCCGGCTGCGGGTGCTGGCGTCCGCCGACGGCGCGGCCTGGGAGTCGATCGCGCTGCTCACCGAAGCCGGCATCGACCTGCGCGACCCGAAGTTCTCGGTGACGCCCGACGGCCGGCTGATGGTCGTCGCCGGCGGGTCGGTGTACGAGGGGAAGACGCTCAAGGGGCGCCAGCCGCGGGTGGCGTTCTCGAAGGACGGGCGTGAGTGGACGGCGCCGAGGCGGGTGCTCGGCGAGGGCGACTGGCTGTGGCGGGTGACGTGGCACGACGGGAGGTGCTACGGGGTGTCGTACAACGCCGCCGAGCGGGCGAGCCCGGCGGCGAAGGAGGCGGCGAGAACCGGCACGGTCGAGCCCGGCCCGGCCGACTGGAAGCTCAAGCTGTGGGTGAGCCCGGACGGCGAGCGGTACGAGCTGGTGACGCACCTCGCCGTGCCGGGCCACCCGAACGAGACGACGGTGCGGTTCACCCCGGCCGGCGACATGGTGGCGCTGGTGCGGCGGGAGGGCGGGAACCAGAAGGGGTGGGTCGAGACGGCGAAGGCGCCGTATCGCGAGTGGGCGTGGAAGGAACTCCCGGCGCGGGTCGGCGGGCCGAACTTCGTGTTCCAGCCCGGCGCGCCGACCGTGGCCGCGGTGCGCCTCTACGACGGCCGGGTGCGCACCGCGTTGTGTGTCCTCGACCCGACCGCCGGCACGCTGGCGGAAGGGCTCGTCCTGCCGTCGGGCGGGGACACGAGCTACGCCGGGCAGGTGTGGCACGACGGGCACCTGTGGGTCAGCTACTACTCGTCGCACGAGGGGAAGTCGGCGATTTACCTGGCGCGGGTGCGCGCCGCACGCTGACGGGTCGCGAGGTGATTGTGGTGTAATTGTCGCCGGCTTGTCGCGTCAGGTGGCGCCCCCCCGGGTGGCAGTTTCACGTCCCGCCCGGAACTCGCACCACCACCCTTCACGCTTCTTCATGCGCATCAATCTCTTCGTGCCAGTGCGAGGGATCGCAGTCATCTGCATGATCACAGGCAGCCGCTCCCGCCGCCGGTCGACCCTCCCGCTACGCCGATTGCGTGGCGGTGGCTCACGAGGTATTCTTCCCACCACTCCAAGCAACCCTAGAGCATTTCCAGTTTCCGTCTGGCGCTGAGCTCTTGGGTCGCGTAGCCTCGGCGGCAACCCAAGAGGGCGTCGCCGATGAAGGCCCTACCCGTCGAGTACCGACTCCGCGTCGTCCAACTCACCGAGGAGGGCGCCTC
>DASPHQ010000142.1:0-6482 GCA_035629595.1 Urbifossiella sp.
GACCCACCGCTCCTCCGAGACGACCTTCCCGTTACCGTCCCACTCGACGCCCCCGCCGACCTCGATGATGAGGGGGCAGCGGTCGCAGCAGTACAGGTAGGTGCCGCCCGGCATGACGCCTTCCTTCGACGCGGACGGCACTCACCGTAACAGCTCGATCGTCCCGAACCTTACGCCGGCCGCCTCCATCGCACGCCGTCGCGGCTCACCCCGGTGGTGCTTTCAGCTGCCCGAAGAGCCGCTCCGTCCCGCCCAGCAGCCGGATCAACGGCGACGCGACCGCGAAGTTCGCCTCGCCGTCCTTGCCGCTTTCATCCGCATACCGGACGCGGACCCAGCGGAGCGGGTGAGTGGCAATCATCAGGAAGTTGAGGAACAGCAACAGGGCATACGTGGAGGGGTCGCCCACGGTGAACGTCTTGAACGCCCCGCCCAGGACCATTGACATGATGAGCATGTTGGCGACGGCCATCCATGCGACGACCGGCCACGGCAGGAACGGGTCCGTGTGCTCGACCAGGGTGGGCTTCATCCGCAAGACCGTGCCGCGGCCGGAGAACACGAGCCCGGCCTTGTCGGCGACGAGCCAGCCCCGGTCCTCGTACCTCGACGACTTGAACAGTCGTCGGAGCCACCCGTCGGTGACGTACCAGACCACCATTCCGGCCCGCCGGCCGTGCAGTGCCGCTTCCTCCCGCGCACTCGCGTCCGCCACCGGCCGCCACCGGGCGACCTCCGCTGCGGGCGCTCCACAGGCCGCGCAGTCCTGCTCCACACCACCGCCGGTCCGCCGGCAGTCGTTGTGGACGGGGCACCCGCACCGGGCGCAGAATCGAGCGCCGAACTCGCTGCTGAACCGCTCCCGGCAGTGGACACAATGCTGCCCGACGAGTTGAGCCACGGCGGGCCTCCGGTCGGATGAGGAGCGGTCATCATCGCTTGCGTGGCCGACGCTTTGATACGAAATGCTTCCGTGGACAGCGAGTATAAGGCCAGTCGCTCCGGCCGAACTCTGACAAGCTCTCCGACGACCCGGTACTCGTCGGTCCCGGTTGCATCCTGAACGGCCTCCCTGGCCTTCCTTGCCAGTTCGGCCAGGACGGCCGGGTCGTAGAAGGACGTGCTGGGGATGCTGTCGTCCGGCGTGCGCATGAGGCGACCCTGGGCGGTGGGTGGTGCGGGGCAGCTGATGAAGAGGGGTTGGGTTACTGCCCGGTAACTCGGCCGACAGGGCGGCTGGCCGAATCGCGACGACTTCGCGCCGGGCGCGGCGCCCGCTGAGGGCCAGACTGAATCCCACGCCGGGGGCCACGCCCGTCGGTGCCACCCCGGCCGCTCCACGCGAAGTGGCCAGCCCGTTACCCGTCAGTTACCGGCCGCCGGGTAGACTGCCGACATCTCCCCGAGGGCACGCCGATGCGCCGCACCCTGCTCATCATGCCCTTCCTGGCCGTCGCCGCCCAGCCGGCCGGGTTCGGGGAGCCGCACGTCACCTACCTCGCCTTCAGCCCCGACGGGAAGTCGCTAACCGCGACCTACTACCGGCATGCCATCAACCGACCTGGCACCGACTGGGGGTCGTTCGGCGTCACCTGGGATATAGCGACCGGCCGTGCAATGACCCTCCAGAACGCAATCGGCTCGGTTGCCTACTCGCCCGACGGCAAACTGCTGGCGACGGGGCTGGTCGAGCGGAGCCGGGAGCCAGGCTTCCGAAACCGGCCGTACGTCCGCCTCGCCCTCTGGACGCCGGGCGAGGCCAAGCCGGCGACCGTTCTGACGGCCCCGACCGACCCCGGCCCGACCGCGGCCGGCCAGCGGGCGTCGGACAAGGGGTCGGTGGTCGCGTTCGCCTTCCACCCAGGAGGGAAGCACGTCGCGGTCGCCTCCGTGGACCAGTTGTGGTGGCACACCCTCGGTGGAAATGCCGTGCCCCTGGCCGACCTCAAGCTGGCCCCGATGCCGTGGCGGAACACCGCCGCGCTCGTGATCGAGGACGACGCGAAGGTGCTGCGGCTCACGACGCCTCCGGTGAGCGGGCGGGGAAAGGCGACGGTGGTTCGCTGGCGGGTGGAGGTCGCGGAAAAGGGGGCGACCTACACCGAGATGAGCCGGGAGGAGAAGGACGTACCGCCGTGGGAGCGCGAGGTCACCGCCGTCAGTCCAGACGGGGCGATGAAAGCGTCTGCGACGGGAGTGGGAGTGACCGTCGTCGACGCCAAGACAGGTCAGAAGCTGAAGGAGTTCCGGCCCGGGAAGTGACCGCGGGTTCTGAAACCACGTCGCGTGGATCAGTTGCCGTTCGACGCCCGGGGTATTCGGGCGGGGATTCTTTTTTCCACGGGAAGGGGGTACCCCGTCCCAGAAGCATTGAGTTGTCTGGAAGAATCACTGTTGGAACGACGCCGCCGGCCCGGACGTGGCGCGACTCATTGCCCGGACAGAACTTACGGCCGACGGTTGCGGATCAATCAGATCCGGTCACGATCGTCGCGGGCACGGCTGGCGCCAGGGGTTCAACCCCGACCGCGCTCCCGCGCCGCCAGCCGCGGCGTCGCCCAGCCGACCGGCAGCAGCTTCGGCCGCGGCACCACCGCCCCCGTGATGCCGCCGTGACGGTCCCACAAGTCCTGATACCCAGGTCGCAGGAAATCGAACAACTCCGGCTCGGGGTGGTCCGCCACGTACTCCATCACAAGCTCTGACATGCGGGCGTCGTAGCACGCCTTCGAGTGCGAGTGGACCGCGTACCGGCCGGGGTGGCGGCGGAGGTCGCCGTCGAACGCCGGGCTCATGTGGTACAGCTCGTGGAACACCGTCACCAGCTTCTCCTCGAATGGCTGGTCGAGGAACCGCGGCAGGCAGAACGTCAGGATGTACAGCATCTCGGTGCCGTCCACCACGAACCGCTGCACCTGGTACTCCACCGGGCCGTGCCGCCGCGTCAGCCGGCCGTCGCGGAACCGCAGCGGCGTAACCCGGGCCTGGAGGCCGAACAGGCTCCGGTTCCGGCACGGCGTGAAGCTCAGCAGCACCGCCGGCATCCTCACGTGGCGCAACGCCTCGCACCGGTCGGTGACGTCCTCGCAGAGTTGCCGCATGCGGTCGCAGAAGTCGAGCGGCCCGGCGGCCGGCGGCGTTGCCGACGGTGCCACGCGGGAGCGGCGGCCCTTGGGGATGACCCAGCGGACCGGCAGCGGCTCGCGGTGGCGGTCCCAGCGGAGCTCCAGCGGCAGGGTCCGGCGGGCGGGGGAGGGTCCGTTCCGTGTGCCGATCATCCGGTGAGACTCGGGCGGGTGGCGGGGTGGGCGAACCGACCGGACGTGAGGCCCATGCTAGGCACGCGAACGCGGGGGGTCAACGCGCCGGCCGCAACCCGAAACCGCGGCCGCGGCGCAATCGGACTCAACCCCGCGGCCGGCGCCGCCGATACATCCGCTAACGTCGGTCACCAGCCGTCGCCCCTGGGGGCGCCGACGCCGGGCCGGTCGCCGGGGAGAGGCCAAATGCGAATCCAACGATGGCTGGCGTGCGTCGCCGCCGCAACCGGCCTCGGACAGGCCGGCTGTCAGACGTGGGTCGGCGGGATGACGCTGCCGAGCCCGCGCTACCTCGAACACTACCCGCAGTACTTCCCGTCCGAGCCGGCCTTCCCGCTGCCGCGGGAGCTGGCGACGATGACCGACCCCGACGGCAGCGCCCGCGGCGGCGGCGCCGCGGCCGGCAACCCGGCGCTGGTGCCCCCGGCGGCCCCGGTCCCGGCCGGACCGGGCGGCCTCGTGCCGCCGGGCGGCGGCGGCCCCGCGGCGCCGGGCGGCCCCGGCTCGATGCCGCCGGGGCGCTAGAAGTTGATCGCCGGGCGGGGTCGGCTTGACCCGGCCCGGCGGCGACGGTATCGGCCCGCACACTCGCGAGAGCACCCCCGACCAACCCGGCACGGACGCCGGGCGGGGGCCGGTCGGCACGGACGCCGGCCGGGCGCGCGAGACGAGGGAGCGACCGATGCCGCACGGACTGCGCGGGCGGGTGGCCCTGATCGGGGCCGGGGTGGTGTGCTGCACCGGCCTCGCCGGCTGCATGGGCGATTCGGCGGGCAAGGCGCCGCCGGTGTCAAAGGCCAAGGCCGGACAGGTCACCCCGCCCGGGGCGAGAACCACCGTTCCCGACATCCGCCCGGTCGGCGGCAGCGGCCTCCCGAGCGGCGGCGGCTTCCAGCCCGGCACCGTTCCGCCCGGCGGCTTCCAGCCCGGCGCACCCACCCCCAACTACACCGGCGGCATCAGCTCCCCCGTGACCCCGGGGAACTACGGCCCCGGCGCCCCGCTTCCGGGCGCGCCGCCGGTCGTCCCCCAGATGACGCCGACGTCCTACTACCAGTCCCCGACGACGCCGGCCGCGCCGACCACCGCCCGCGCCGCCGCGCCGAACGCGACGCCGCCGCTGCTGTCGCTGGCGGAACTGCCGCCGCAGCCGCCGGCCCCGCCGGGCGCCCACTCGCCGGCGGACACGCTGCCGCCGCCGGCCCCAGCTCATGTACCCGGCCCGATCGCCCCCACGCCGCCGTTCCCGCCCGTCCGCTGAGTCACGACAGCCGGGCCTTCTCGACCCGACGGGCGGTCAGCGCCGCGACGTAACCCGCCTTGAACCCGGCGTCGATGTTCACGACCGCGACGCCGGCCGAGCAGCTGTTGAGCATCGTCAGCAGCGCCGCGACGCCGCCGAACGCCGCCCCGTAGCCGACGCTGGTGGGGCACGCGATGACGGGGCAATCGACCAGCCCGCCGACGACGCTCGGCAGCGCCCCGTCCATTCCCGCCACGACCACGACCACGTCCGCCGCGGCGAGCCGGTCCCGGTGCCGCAGCACGCGGTGAATCCCGGCCACGCCCACGTCCGCGATCAGGTCGGCGCTCACCCCCATCACGCGGGTCGTCACCACCGCTTCCTGCGCGACTGGCAAGTCGCCCGTTCCCGCGGTCACCACGAGCACGTTCCCCATGAGCGGCGGCCGCTCCCCGGCCGTGGGGAGCCACAGTGTCCGGGCCAGCCGGTCCTGTTCGGCCTGCGGGAAGTGCCCGGCGAGGTGCGCCGCCTGCTCGTCGCTCACGCGGGTGACGAAGCAGTCCTGCCCGGCCGCGCCCATGCGGCGGACCGCCTGTTCGACCCACTCCGCCGTCTTTCCCTGGGCGAGGATCACTTCGGGGAAGCCGCAGCGCTCCTTGCGGTGGAGGTCGAGCGTGGCGAAGCCCAGGTCGCCGACCGCCGGCTCGCTCAGCCGGGCGAACGCCTCCTCGGTCGGCACGGCGCCCGCCCGCACGTCCGCCAGCAGTTGCCGCACCTCGGCCGGTGTCATCGTCCGCCCCCTCTGCGCCGCCCGCCCAGGCTGCGGCCGCGAGGCTGTGATACGACGCCTCGGCGGGCGGGCGAGGGCCGCCCGACTTGAAGAAATCCGGGTCGGCGCCGCGGAATGCTGAAGTTTTCGGCCCGCACGACCGATACCACCCGACGACGCGGCCGTGCCGCCGTCCGCCGGACGCCCGGAGGGGAAGATGACCGCGACACTCGCCGCCGTACTCGGGCTCACGCTGGCCCAGCCGCCGGCCCCGGACTACTACCCGCTCACCGGCCGCACCATCGACCTGCCGATCGAGTACAAGGGCGACCGCAAGGGGATCGGTCAGGTGCAGCTGTACGCCTCGGCCGACAAGGGGCAGACGTGGCCGCTGGTGGCGACCGTGCTGCCGGACAAGACGCAGTTCAGCTACACCGCCCCGCGGGACGGCAGCTACTGGTTCCACATCGTCATCGTCGACCGGGCCGGCAAGAAGGACCCCGCCAACCTCACCGTCGAGCCGCCGGCGATGAAGGTTCTCGTGGACACCGTGAAGCCGCAGGTCGAGTTCAAGGGCTCGCGGCGGACCGGCGAGGAAGTCGTGGTCGAGTGGGACGTGCGCGACGACCACCCGAACGACGCCGCCACGAAGGTCGCCTTCCGCCGCGCCGACGCCCCCGCCGACGACTGGCGCGAGGTGACGCTGCCGCCCGGCCCGCGCAACGGCGTCCGCTTCCCGAGCGGGACGACGGGGCCGGTCCAGGTGCGGGTGAACGTCGCCGACCTAGCCGGGCACACCGGCGAAGGCATCCGCGACATTCCCGCCGTCGGCCAGCCGAACACCAACTTCGCGGGCGGCCCGGCGCCGACCATCCCGTCCCCGCCGGCGCTCACGCCCGCGTCCGCGGTGCAGGAACCGCTGGCGCCCACGCCGCCCGCCGCGCTGCCGATGGGGCCGCTGACGCCCGCCCCGCCGGTCGGTCCGGCTTCGCCCGCGCCGTTCACGCCGCCCCCGGTGGTGAACCCGGCGCCGCCGACGGTGAACCCGAACCCGGCTTCGACGGCGAACCCGATCCCGACGCTCAACGGCCCGCTCACGACATTCGACCCGCGCTCCGTGGCCGCGCCGATCGCCCACCCCGCACACGCT
>DASPHQ010000143.1:0-3761 GCA_035629595.1 Urbifossiella sp.
GTTCCGGGACCGTTCGACGTAAAGCCTGGTGGTGGCGATATTACGGTGGACGTGCCGAAGAAGTGAGTCGGGCGACGCTCCAATAGTGATTCTTCCAGACGACTCAATGCTTCTGGGACGGGGTGCCCCCTTCTCCTGGAAACAAGAAGGCTCACCCGAACGTCGCGTCAACCGTCGTGCCGCAGACTGTGCCACGTCTCGACGGCCCACTCGCGGTCGGCGGCGCTCTCGCTGTAGACGTGACAGACGACGAGTTGGCCGTCGGCCGCGGTGACGCCGCTGAGCCGCCACACGCGGCGCTCGTCCTCGTCGGTCGTCTCGCCGAACACCGCCTCGCCGCGGAGGCCCGGTCGGGTCACGCCGGGCACAGCGTCGCCGTCGGGGAGGCTGCGGCGGCCGACGGCGACGGATTCCTCCGGGCCGGGCCGGGTGCCGTCCGGCTTGGTGTAGCCGACGGCGTGGAACCACACCGTGCGGTTGGCATTCCAGCCGGTCCAGGTGCGGTCCTCGCCGAGTTCGTGCGCGAAGTCGCCGGGCACGACGATGGTCCAGCCCGAGCCGACCGGCGTGCGGACCGGGCGGCGGCGGTAGCCGATCGGCGGACCGTCGCCGCCCACCTCGAACGCCCGCTGTGCCACCCGCTCGCGCAACTCTTCGTCGGACGGGCTGACCGTGTGCCCCTCCTCGTCGTTCTCGATGGCGTCGAGCACTTCGAGCCACTCGCGCCACGGCAGGTCGCCGGCCGGGTCGAGCTTGTAGGCGCTGGCTAGGTCGTTGGCGATCTGTTCGGTCAGTTCGCCTTCGGCCTCGGTCAGCGGCGGCCGCCACGGGAAATCACACCACAGCCGGCAGAGCGCCCGGTTGCGGTAGAAGGCGGCGTCCGTGCCCGGCGACCACCAGGCGAACACGTCGCGGCCGGCGGCGGGGTTCGCGACCGCGGCTTCGAGCCACGCCCGCGACCGCGGGCCGAGCGGCGTCAGAATCGGGCCGGCGTCGGCGAAGCCGTGGGCGTCTGGCAGTCCGATCGCCACCGGTGGCCGCGCGGCGAGCGCCCGGCTGCACTCGGCGGAGAGCCAGGCGTCGAACGCCTTCTCACACGCTGGGCGGTTCGTGTCGGTGAAGAAGCCGGTGGGGTCGTTGGCGTCGTCGGCGACCCAGGCGACACCGAACTCGGCTGCGAACTGCCGCAGGAGGCCGCAGAGGTGGGCGTGATAGCCGGGGCCGGCGGGTGTGGTGCGGGCCACGACCCGAAGCCGTCCGCCGGCGCCAAGCCGCAGTTCGGCCGGCGGCACCGCCGGGTGACAGGCCAGCAGCAGGACTGGTCTTTCCTCGCCGTCGCGGACGACGAGCGCTTCCAGAACGGTGTCGCCGACCTGCTCGAACCAGACGGCCGCACGGCCGAGCCAGTCGCGGGCTTCGGGCCGGCTGAGACGTTGGTGCCCGGTATCGACCTGGGCGGTGAGCGCGAGCGTGATCGGCATGCGGGCCGGCCCACTCCGGGGCGATGCGGGGTCCGTTGGGACTACTCTACAGGACGGCTTCCGACCGGCGAGGGAAGGAGCCCCTCTCCCGCCCGTCTTGTACCAATCCGCTACCGGCGTCCGAAGCGTTGCACAGGCGGAACTTACGACGAATCGCCGAAAGCGCGCTGTTTGACTGGATTTCCTGCACCGATTTAGTAGACTAAACTATCCACAAGGTGCCGTCGTTTCTGAGGAGTCGTACCCACCCGCCACCCTCCCCGAGCGGGTCGGACAGGAGTTCTGTACATGCAATCCATCGGTGGAGACCTGAGCGTCGAGCTCTTCCGCTTCCGCGACTTGGTTCGCAACGACGCTTCGCACACGCTCGACGGCTTGGCCCGCATCCTGGTCGCGGCCGGCCAGCTCGAAGCCGCTAGCCGCGTCTGGGGTTGGGTCGAACAGGCCGACGCGATTGAGGTCGAGAACGCTGCCTGACCTGCCCGAGAAATGATTCTTCCGCTGCACCCCCCACCGGGTCGCGGAAACAAATGCTTCCAATAGATCGATTATCGTTCCGCTAGCTCGTCCCCGCTGCGGCCCGGATCAGGCGGTCGCGCACACCGGCCCACTCCGCAGTATCCGGTGGCAGTTCGATCACGATTTGGTCAAATCCTTTACCGTCGAGCTCGTGCAGCCGCGCGTATAGCACAGCGGCGTACCCCGTCGGGTCCGCCGGCAGATCACGCATCACAACGACGCGCTCACCCGCCGGACGTGCTGCACCAGCGGCCACCAGGACGATCGGCGTCCGAGGGCTGTAGTGCTTCGCCATCTGACCCGGAGAACGGGCGATCCCCGCCGCCGGTCCCCGCTCCCCGAGCGGGCCGACGACGGCCTCCAACATCGGTTCCGTAATCAAACCGGGCCGAAGGATTCGCACCTGCTTCTCGGTCACGTCCACGACCGTCGATTCGATCCCGCCGGAACACGTCCCACCGTCCAGAACCAGATCGATCCGGCCATTGAGTCCCTTCAACACGTGATCGGCCCGCGTCGGGGATAGCTCCGTGCTGCGGTTCGCGCTCGGAGCCGCGATCGGCACGCCGGCGGCCCGGATCAGAGCGCGCGCGACGGCGTGCGCCGGACAGCGGACCGCGACAGTCAGCCCGCCGGCCGTCACCACGTCGGGCACGGCCCTGCCGCGCGGCAGCACGAGCGTCAGCGGGCCGGGCCAGAAGCGCCCCGCCAGCGCGGCCGCGGTCGCCGGCCAGTCCGCGACGACGTTGCCCACCTCCGCGACATCGGCGACGTGAACGATGACGGGGTTCGTCGCCGGCCGGCCCTTCGCGGCAAAGATGCGGGCGACCGCCGTCGGGTCGAGGGCGTTGGCCCCGAGGCCGTACACCGTCTCGGTCGGGAACGCCACCAGCCCCCCGGAACGGATCACGGCGGCGGCCCGGTCGATCACCGCGGCGTCGGGGGCGTCGGGGTCCACCCGGAGGAGCTCGGTCGTCACCGGTTCGTCACCTATTCCGGCGGGGCGTAAGATGGGGTACAACGATACTGTACGCCGCCCCCTCCCCGGGCGGCCGCGGCGCGGAGGCCGTTCCCACATGCCCGACACGCCCGCACTTCCCCCGCCCACCGCCGAGCAGAGGCGGATCGTCGCCGACAGCTTCGCCCGGGCGAAGGAGGCCATCGCGTCGGGCGGACTCGACTACGCCATCAGCCTGCTCCTCACCTGCTGCAAGCTCGACCCGGGGAACTTCTTCTACCGACAGACCCTCCGCAAGGCGCAGAAGGACAAGTACGGCAACAACCTCCGCGGCAGCCGGTTCGCGTTCTTCACCACCCCGCGGTGGAAGGCCAAGGCCAAGTCCGCGAAGCGCAGCCGCGACTACCCGAAGGTGCTGGAACACGGCGAACAGGTGCTGTGCCGCAACCCCTGGGACGTGGGGATTCAGATGGACATGTCCGAGGCGTTCGACGCCCTCGGGCTCGGCGAATTGGCCGTGTTCAGCCTCGACCAGGCGCGGCAGAAGAACCCGCGCGACGCGACGCTCAACCGGGCGCTGGCCCGGCTGTTCGAGAAGCGCGGCGACTTCCAGAAGGCCATCGCCCTGTGGCAACTGGTGCGCGACGTGGCCCCGAACGACGTGGAGGCCGCCCACAAGGCGAAGGACCTGGCGGCCAGCGAGACGATCAAGCGCGGGCAGTACGAGGAGGCCGCGGCCGGGACGAAGGAGTCGCCGGTGGTCGGCCGGATCGAGGCGCGGGCGGGCGACAAGCAGGACCGCG